>JAJXTB010000001.1 GCA_021784205.1 Actinomycetes bacterium | reverse complement strand
GCGACGCCGGGGTGGTCTGCACGGCCATGGGCTCGAGCGCGCTCGACTCACGGGTCTTGGCGATGGCGCCCTTCACCAGCCCGATGGCCTTGGTGGTGGCGCCCGCGCGGTCGTCGGTGTGGGCCCACGAGCACTGCTCGCGGATGTTGGCCTGGGTGTACTCGAACGGGTTCAGCCCGGCCCGGCGCGAGACGCCGCGGAAGGTGAACAGGTGCAGCTTGGGCGAGCACGACGCGACGACCAAGCCGTCGAGGTTCTGGTCGCGGATCATCTTGATCATGTCCTGCTGGGTGCCGTCGGAGCACGCGAAGAGCGAGGTCTCGGCGTGCACGACGTCGGGCAGGTCCTTCACTGCGTCGCGCACCGCCGCCACGTCGACGTAGTCCGAGATGTTGCCACCGCAGTGGCAGATGTAGACGCCGATCCGTCGCTCGCTCATCGTGACAGCTCCATCGTTGCTAGCTCCTGGTTGATCAGGTCGTCGTCGCGACGACGCTCGAGGTACGCGGCGACCTGGCTGACGGCCGCCCCGGCGTGGGTGATCGAGTCCACGATGTCCTTCGCGCCGGCCGCGGCGCCGGCGACGAAGACCCCCGGGATGTTGGTGCGCCCCGGGTCGAGGTCGTCGTCGGGCTCGTCGACGTAGTAGTACTCGTTGAGGTCCAGGTGCTCGTCGGTGAAGAGCTGCTCGACCTCGCGGTTCGGCTGGACGCCGACGGCGAGCACGACGAGGTCGTACTCCGCCTCGACGATCGCCCCGCCGTTCTCGATGTCCTCGTAGCGCAGCACCAGGTCGCCGTTTTCCTTCTCGGTGATCTTGGAGACCCGGCCCTTGATGTAGGACGCCCCCATGGCGCGCGACTGCTCGTAGAACTCGTCGTAGCGCTTGCCGGCCGCGCGGATGTCGATGTAGTGCATGGTGACGTCGGCCAGCGGCAGGGTGCCCATGATGAGCTGGTTCTGCTTGACCGAGTACATGCAGCACAACTTGGAGCACAGGGGGTTGTCGACCGTGCGGTCGCGCGAACCCGTGCACGAGACGTAGGCGATGCGTTCGGGGACCTTGCCGTCGCCCGGGCGCAGCACGGTGTTGAACGGGCGCGTCGGGGCGAGGAGCCGGTCCATCTGCATGCCGGTGATGACGTTGGCGTACTGGCCCCAGCCGTACTCGGGCTTGAGGTCCGCGGCGAAGAGCTTGTAGCCGGTCGAGACGACGACCGCGCCGACGTCGACCTCGATCACCTGGTCCTTGGCGTTGAGGTCGATCGCGTCGGCGGGACAGGCGCGCACGCACTGGCCGCACTCCGAGCAGACCCCGCAGTCCAGGCACGCCCCGGCCCCGGCGAGCGCCTCGACCTCGCTGAGGACCCGCTCGACCTCGCTGAAGTCGGTCGGGTCGTCGCTGAGCGAGAACGTGTCGGGGGTGGCCTCGCGCGGGGTGTAGGTGCGCTGGCGCGCGAGTACCGCGGCCTTGTCGACGACGCCTAGCCGGTCATCCAGGGCGACGAAGCCGTCGAGGGGCTGGTCGGTGAGGTAGCGGTCGATCATGTGGGCGGCGCGCCGGCCCTCGCCGACCGCGCGCGTGATGTCGGTGGCGCCGTTGACGACGTCACCCGCGGCGAAGAGGTAGTCCACTTCGCTCTGGCGGGTGAGCGGGTCGACGGTGACGCGACGGTCGGCGCTGAGAGTGAGCGTCGAGGCGAAGTCCTCGGTGTCCGGCACCATGCCGATGGCGCCGATCACGGCGTCGCACTCGATGACGAACGTGCTGTGATCGGCGGGCTCGGGGCGGCGCCGCCCCGAGGCGTCGGGCGCGCCGAGGACCATGCGCTGACAGCGCACGCCGGTGACCCGGCCGAGCTCGTCGCCGAGCACCTCGACCGGTGCGACGAGGAACTCGAAGGCGACGCCCTCGTGGGCGGCGTCCTCGACCTCGCTCGCCATGGCCGGCATCTCGTCGGGCCCGCGCCGGTAGGCGACGATCGTCTGGCGCGCGCCGAGCCGGCGCGACGTGCGCGCGGCGTCCATGGCGACGTTGCCGCCGCCGACGACGACTACGCGCTTGCCGGTCCAGTCGGGGCCGTTCCCGAGGCGCACGTCGCGCAGCAGGTCGAGCCCGCTGCGCACGCCCGCGAGTTCCTCGCCGGGAATGCCGAGCGTGGTCGAGCGCGGGGTGCCGGTCGCGACCAGCACGGCGTCAAAGCCTGAGTCGTGCAGCGCCTCGAGGTCGGTGATGGGCGAGTTGGTCACGATCTCGACGCCCAGGGCCGTTACGTTGGCGATGTCGCGCTCGACGACGTCCTGGGGGAGCCGGTAGGCCGGGATCGCGTAGCGCAGGAAGCCGCCGGGCTCGGGTGAGGCCTCGTGGAGCGTGACGCCGTAACCGAGGCGCGCGAGCTGCCAGGCGGCCGTGAGTCCCGCCGGACCCGAGCCGACGATCGCCACGCGACGGCCGTTGGGTTCGGGGGCCACCACGCCGGGTCCCGCCATCGTCTCGTAGTGCCGGTCGGCGACGAAGCGCTTCAGCCGGCGGATCGGGATCGAGGACTCGACGTCATCGCGCGTGCACTCGTTCTCACAGGGCGCGTAGCAGGCCCGCCCGAGCGTGCCCACGAGCGGCGTCGCCTCGAGCACCAGCTGGAAGGCCTCCTCGTAGCGGCCGTTGCGGATCAGGGCGACGTAGCCGTGGGCCTTGATGCCCGCGGGGCAGGTGTCGGTGCACGGCGACGTGCCCGCGCGCTCGATCACGACCTTCTTCGGCACGGCCTGGGGGAAGGCGAGGAAGGCCGCGCGCCGCGGCACCAGGTCGGCGTTGAACTGGTCGGGCACGGCGACCGTGCAGACGGGCTCGCAGTCCTGGCAGCCGGTGCAGGCGGCGGGGTCGACGTAGGTGGCGCGCTTCTTCACCGTGGCGAGGAAGCGGCCCTCGGGGGTGCGCCGAATCCCGAGCACCGTGCTCGAGGACGCCGTCGTGATGTTCGGGTGGTTGATCGTCGAGGACATCTTCGGGCCCGAGATGCAGCTCGCACAGTCGAGGGTCGGGAAGACCTTCGAGAGCAGGATCATGCGCCCGCCGACGCTCGGCTCCTTCTCGACGAGCAGGACCTTGTAGCCCATGTCGCCGAGCTTGAGCGACGATTCCATCCCCCCGATGCCCCCGCCGACGACTAGTGCGTCGTAGTCCATTGTGCGTACCACCTCTCAGAATTGTTCGTTCGGGCCTTAGATGAATAGGTTGACGTTGGCCTCGTCGGCCTCGCCGAGGTAGGTGGCGACACCGGCGAACTCCAGGCCGTCGATCAGCTCGTCGGCGTGCAGGCCCATGACGTCCATTGACATCGTGCAGGCGATCATCTTGATTTCCTGTTCTTTCGCGGTCGCGATCATCTCGTCGATCGACATCACGTTGTTCTTGCGCATCATGCGCTTCATCAGCACGGGTCCGGCGCCGGCGAAGTTCATGCGCGACATCGCGAGCTTCTTTGGCCCGCGCGGCATCATCGCCGCGAACATGCGCTGCAGGGGCGTCTTGCCGGGCGAGGCCGTCTTGGCGTCGCGTCGTAAGGCGTTGAGCCCCCAGAACGTGAAGAACATCGTGACGTCGTCGCCCATGGCCGCCGCTCCGTTCGCGATGACGAAGGCGGCGAGCACCTTGTCGAGGTCGCCGCTGAACAGGACGATCGTCTTCTTGCCGATTTGAGCCATTGCGCTCTCCTTCTACGGTCTCAGGACGCCAGGACGCCGACGCGCCCGAGGGCGGCCATCTTCCCGGTGAATTCGCGCATGTGGTTGACGAAGGGCTCGGCGCAGACCGAGCAGAGGGCCGCCATCATCACGCGCTGGGGCTCGAACCCGGCCTCGCTCATCAGTTCCTGGGCGGCGGTGGCAATTCGAGCGGTCCGCGCGTTGCAGTCCGGCAGGTACGCGCACTCGTCGCCGTCGGCGCCGATGAAGACGCCGTCGAACCCGCTCTCGAAGGCGTGCAGGATCCAGGTGGGCTTGATGGCGCTCGAGCAGGGCACCGTGACGGTGAACACCGTCGCGGGGTAGTGCAGGTGGCGACTGCCCGCGAGGTCGATACCCGGGTCCGAGATGTTGTTCGTCGAGAAGACGAGTATCCGGGGTCCCTTGGACCCGTCCTGGTCGGCGTCGGCCATCGTCAGGCCTTGCGAAGGAAGAGACGCAGGTAGCCGGGCTCTTCGATGACCCCGAGGAAGTCGTGGCCCATCTTCTTGCACCAGGCCGGCAGGTCCTTAAGCGTTCCCGAGTCCGTCGCCATGACTTCCATCACTTCACCAGGGGCGACGCCGGGAATGCCCTTCTTCGCGGCCAGGATCGGTCCGGGGCAGGATGTACCGCGAGCGTCAACGACGGCGGCTACCGTCACGTCTCGCAGCTCTTCCAGGGTGATCGTCATGTCGACTCCTTCACGTTGCTACTGCATCTCGCGGACGCACCTCTGTGCCCGCTCGGCCAAGGCTTAACACCGTTGAGGGACTTTGTGCAAAGAATCACAAACTATGCGAACGATAGGAGAAAAATTTGCATGGTGCCCGTGGTATTAATTCGACAAATGAGGGTGACTGCGCCGCCGAGGGCCGCCACACGGTGCCGCCAGGGCGTGGCCGTCAGTGAACGGGTGCATACAGCGCCGCGGCGACCCTCGACGAGCCGCGGATTCCGCGTGGCTCAGGCCGGCGCGCGCTCGCCGTGGAGCCAGAAGGGGACGGGTGCGTCAATGGCGGCGAGCGAACTCGCGACGGTGCCGTAGCGCTCGTCGCGCTCCACCCAGGCGAGGTAGGCGGCCGTCAACTCGTCGCGATCCCGGGCGACGAAGTTCCACCACATAATGATGCTCTCGGGCCAGGGTTCGCCGCCGAGGACGATCACGCGGGCTGGACCACGCGTGTCGAGTCGCCATTCATCGGCGCCGGGCGCGAAGTAGGCGAGCGAGCCGGGCTCGACGATCGAGCCGCCGATCGAGATGCTCCCTCGCAGCACGACGACGCCGTACTCGAAGGTGGGGTTAAGGGGCATCTCGGTCGGGCCGCGGACCTCGAGGTCGAGGCCGACGAGCGGCGTGTCGTGACGCGCCGGGCTCGTCGCGCCGAGCGCCGCACCGACGAGGACCGTCGCCTCGCTGGCGCCGACCGCCACCCGCGGCAGCTCGTCGTAGTGCTCGAAGGCGCGCGCGCCGTGGCGCGTGTGCTCGGGCTGGGCGATCCAGAGCTGGATGCCCTCGAGCGTGCCCCGATAGGCGCCCGTCGGCTCTTCGGCGTGCGCGACGCCGTGTCCGGCGTTCATGAGGTTCAACTGACCCGGTCGGATGAGCTGCTCGGTGCCCAGACTGTCGCGGTGGACCGCCTCACCCTCGATCAGCCAGGTGACGGTCGCGAGCCCGGTATGAGGGTGCGGGCCGACGTCGAGTCCCCGCTCCTCGGTCACCGCGGCCGGGCCCATGTGGTCAGCGAAGCACCACGCGCCAACGGTGCGGTGCGTGCGCTGGGGGAGCGCGCGACGGACCTCGATGGCCCCGACGATGGCGCGGTGCGACGCGAAGGTCTCGAAACCTGCTGCAGCCGAGTCGTCCGAGGTGCCGGTGGCCATGTCCCCTCCAGGGCCCACCATACCGTTCCTGCTTCCGGACACCACTAGACCCCCAGCGGCGCGGGCGTCACTGGGGGTCGCGTTGAACCGGACCACGCCGCGATTGAAGGGGCCTCGGTTCGCGGCGTGGTCCGAAGGGTCGCTAGATCATCACGTCGTGGCCGACGGCTTGGTAGTGGCGCCAGCCGAAGCCGGTGATAATCAACATCAACAGGGCCAGCACGAACATGGCGATTGCCGACCACAGGGCGATGACGCCGAACATCCAGAAGGCGTAGGCCGTGAGGAGCGTCCCTCGCAGCGTTTGACCCTGGAAGACCGTCTGGACAGTCTTAGCGAGTGCCGTGTTCGACGGGTCGGCGAGAGACGCGGCGCTCAACTGCGCGTAGGTCTTGCCTCCGGTCATCTCCTGGAGATGCACAGCGATGAAGTGGTCGGCCCAGACCTCCGCCTGGCGGCCGGTCGTCAGCAGTTGGCCGGCGTAGGGCGTCAGGTATGGCTTGATCAATGGGTTCTGCAACTCCGGTGAGTTCTTCGCCGGGAAGTAGATCTTCTGCGCGGCCAACTGATTGTGGACGGTGGAGTTCGCGAATTGGTAACCCCACATCAGGAACGCGCCCGCTACCAAGAGCACGATCGTGAGCAAACCGCCCAGTGTGGTCAACAACAGGTCCAACGTCTTGCGTTTCATATTCAACCCCTTCCTTGGTGGTACATACCCATTGTCGCGGTAATTTCGCTTCAATCATTAGGGGAAAAAGTCATTAGAGGCTAATCAAATACCTTGCATAGCAAAAGCCGACAGTGCAGTCGTTGCAAGGGTAAAAAGAATTCAATTCATGACTAGCGGTGGCAGTCTTAATCGGATTAGGCGAGTCCAATACGCGCCAGATACCCGACGCCCATGATCGCACCCTCACACCCCAGGTCGGCCAAGGCTGCCACGTCGGCGTCGTTGCGTACGCCGCCGGCCGCGACCACCGCGAGGCCGCTCGCGCACGCCTGCGCGTAGAGGTCGAGCAGGGGCCCGCGCATCGTTCCGTCACGGTCGATGGCGGTGACGTGCACGCGCCGTACGCCTTCGTCGACGCATCGCTCGAGCGCGTCGGCCACTCTGAGGCCCCCGTCGGCGAGCCAGCCCCGGACCGAGATCCGCCCGTCACGCACGTCCAGGGCGACCAGGAGCCGGTCGCCGAGGGCGTCGGCGAACTCGCCCAGCGCGTGGGGCGAGGCCCAAGCCGCTGAGCCGATGATGACGCGTGCCGCGCCGGCGTCGAGCGCCGCGAAGGCGGCGTCCACGGTGCGAAGGCCTCCCGAGACCTGAACGGGGATCGTGCCGGCGAGCTCGATGCAGCGGCGCACTACGTCAAGGCGCGCCTCGCCCGTACGGGCCCCGTCGAGGTCGACGACGTGGATCATCGGCGGGTTCGTCGACACGATTCGCGTCACGAAGTCGTCGAGCGGGTGGCGAAAGAGGACGCGGTCGTAGTCGCCCTGGTCGAGGCGGACGGCGAAGTCACCGAGGAGGTCGACGGCTGGGATGAGTTGCATAGTAATGTTGTAGCAGGCTAGCATGTTGGCATGACAAGTGGCAAGGTGGTTCCAGCCGAAGCGCACGAGGAGACGGCGGGGCGCTTCGACGATCTGGTCGACGCGTTCGTGCGCCTGCGCGACCCCGACACGGTGGCGGCGTTCCTGCGCGACCTGTGCACGACCAACGAGCTCGACGCGATGGGCCAGCGGCTCCAGGTGGCCAAGCTGGTGGACGAGGGTCTGCCGTACCACGAGGTGTCGCGGCGCACGGGCGCGTCGACGGCGACGGTGACCCGGGTCGCGCACTGGCTGCGCTACGGCGAGGGCGGCTACCCGGTGGTGCTGCGTCGGGGGCGGCGATGAACCGCCGACTCACCCTCGCCCTGCCGAGCAAGGGCCGTCTGCGCGAGCCGTCGTGGACGCTGCTCGAGGCGAGCGGGGTCGACCCCCAGGAGCCGGGCGAGCGCGTTCTGCAGTCACACTGTCGCAACGCGGACATCGACCTGTTGTTCGTGCGCGCCGACGACGTGCCCGAATACGTCCAAGACGGCGTCGTCGACTGCGGGATCACCGGCCTCGACCTGATCGACGAGCGCCAGTGCAACGTCGAGGTGCTGTTGCGCCTGGGCTTTGGCAAATGCTCGCTGCAGGCGGCCGTTCCCCTCGAGGACGGTGCCGTGGGCATCGAGGATCTGAAGGGCCGGCGCATCGCGACGTCGCACCCGCGCATCGCGTCGTCGTTCCTCGCCGAACGGGGGATCGACGCCGAGGTGGTGCGCGTCGGCGGCGCGGTGGAGATCTCGCCGCGGCTCGGGCTCGCTGACGCGATCATCGACCTCGTCTCGACGGGCAGCACCCTGCGCACGAACGGGCTGCGCTCGATCGGCACGATCTTCGAGTCCGAGGCCGTGCTGATCGGACGCCGTGGATCGGAAGACATCCTGGCCCGCAAGGTCCTCACGACGGTGCTCGGGAGCGTCACCAACGCCCGGGCCAATCGGTACCTGCTCTGCAACGTGGCCAAGAGCCGCCTGTCCGAACTGACGGCGCTGTTGCCGACCCAGGGATCGCCGACGGTCATGGACCTCGCCACACCCGGGGTCGTGGCGGTGCACGCGCTCGTCCCGGCGGCCGACATCTGGTCGCTCTTGCCCAAACTGGAGGCCTGCGGCGCGAGTTCGATCCTCACGCTGCCCGTGGAACGGATGGTGCCGTGAGTCGTCCCGTTCAGACCAAGGAGCAGTTCACGATCGAGCAGATCGTGGCCGACGTGCGCGAGCGCGGCGACGCCGCGCTCGTCGAGTGGTCCCGACGCCTCGACGGCGTCGAGTGGAGCGCGCCCGAACGTGCGCGGGCCTACGGCGACGTGCCCACCGCCGCGATCCTCAGCGCGGCCGAGTCCGTCGCGACCTGGCACCGGGCCCAACGCCCCGCGGACATCGAACTCGAGGTGTCGCCCGGCGTGAGCCTCGAGCGCCGCTGGGTCCCGCTGCGATCGGTGGGGATCTACGTGCCGAGCGGACTCGTCTCGTCACTGATCATGACCGCGATACCGGCCCGCGAGGCAGGAGTGGAGCGCATCGTCGTCTGCACCCCGCCGCGCGGCGCGGCCGCCGTGGCCGCGGCGGCGGCGCTGCTCGGCATCGACGAGGTGTGGGCCATCGGTGGCGCGCAGGCGATCGCCGCCATGGCCTACGGGACGGCGTCGATCGCCGCCGTCGACAAGATCGTGGGACCCGGCGGCGGCGCGGTCAACACCGCCAAGCTGCTCGTGAGTCGCGACGTCGCGATCGACTTGCCGGCGGGGCCGAGCGAGGTCGTCGTCGTCGCCGACGAGGGGGTCGACGAGAGGCTGATTCAACAGGAACTCGACGCGCAGATGGAGCACGGACCGGACTCGCGGGCCTTCGTCGTGCGCGTCGGTGACGACCTCGAGGCCGCGCTCGCGGCCGTCGAGGACTACGCCGCCGAGCACGTGGCGCTGCTCGGCCCGCGGGCCGAGTCGCTCGCCGGGCGGATCCGGAACGCGGGCGCGGTGTTCGTCGGCCCGTTCGCGCCCGTGCCGGCCGGTGACTACGCCACGGGTGGCAACCACGTGCTGCCCACGGGTGGCTGGGCCCGTTCGACCGGCGGGCTCGGACTGGAGACGTATATGAAGGCGGTCACGATTCAGCGGGTGAGCGAGGAGGGGCTGGCGCGCTTGGCGCCGACCATCGAGGCGCTCGCCGATCTCGAGGGGATGCCCATGCACAAAGCGACGGCGCGACGATGACCAGGCCAGCACCACTCGAGGCCTACCAGTGGCCCCCGTCCAACGAGCGGCTCGCCGCCGCGGTGGGCATCGACCCGCGGTCGATCATCCGCTTCGACGGCAACGTCGCGCCGGCGCCGCCGGCCAGCGCCCGCCCGGCCGCGATCGCGGCCGCCCTGGCGGACGTGAACGAGTACGAACGTGGTCGCTACGAGCCGCTGCGCGCGGCGATCGCGGCGCGCCACGGCCTCGAGATCGACCAGGTCGCCCTCGGGGCGGGCAGCGACGAGTTCATCGTGCTCGTGGCGCGGGTCTTCGCCGCCGGCGGCACGATTGCGACCGTTCCGGCGACGTCGTACTCGATGTACCGCTTCGCGGCCGCCATGGCCGGCGCGCGGATCGTCGACGATCCCGCGACCGCCGACCTGGTGTTCGTGTGCCGGCCGAATAATCCGACCGGCGAGCTGCCCGACGTGCCGACGGTCCCGGGCCAGCTGGTGATCGACGAGGCCTACGCCGACTACGCGGGCGTGGACGCGCTGAGTCGCATCGCCGACGGCGCGATCGTGCTGCGGACCTTCTCCAAGGCCTTCGGCCTCGCGGGCGCGCGGGTCGGCTACGCCCTCGCGGACCCCGAGCGCATCGCCGTCCTGTCGTCGCGCCAGGCACCGCTGTCGGTGTCCTCGCTGTCGGCGGCGCTGGCGATGGCGGCCCTCGCGAATCCGCCCGACGTCACGCCCCAGATCGCCGAGCGCGAGCGGATGGCGGTGCGTCTCGCGGAACTGGGCCTGGTCCCGGTGCCGTCGTACACGAACTTCCTCTACGTGCCCATGGAGGACCCCCAGCGGCTCGTTGACGCGATGCTGCCCTACGGGGTCGTGCTGCGGGCCTTCGCGGGCGGACTGCGCATCAGCGTGCGCGACCAGGTCGACGACGACCAGCTGCTCGACGCGCTCGCGACCGAGCTGCTCGGTCGCGACCCCGTGAGCGCACCGGTGCGCCACCGGCGCGCCACGGCCGAGACCCGCTTCGCGGTGCGGCTGCGCGTGCCCGGCGAGGGGCGGGTCCTCGTGCAGTCGGGCGAGGGCTTCTATGACCACATGCTCCAGCAGCTGGCCTTTCACGCCGGCATGGACCTGCGCGTCGAGGGCGTGGGGGACCCCGAGACGGGGGATCACCACGCGGTCGAGGACATGATGCGGACCTTCGGCGAGGCCCTCGACCTCGCCCTGGGCGACCGGCGCGGTCTCGCGCGCTACGGCGAGGCGCGCGTCCCGATGGACGAGGCGCTGGCCCACGCCGTCGTGGACCTCTCGGGACGAGCGACCGCGACACTCGCGATCGACCCCGACCCGGGGATGGCCGCGCACGCGCTGGAGTCCCTGGTCCAGACGGCGCGCATCACGCTGCACGTCACCGCGACGGGCACCAACGCCCACCACGTCGCCGAAGCGGCCTTCAAGGCCGTGGGGCGCGCGCTCGCCCAGGCGCTGGTGCGCGACGGCGGGCTCGTCCGGTCCACGAAGGGCTCGCTGTGAAGGAGATCGTCATCGTCGACTACGGCGCCGGCAACACCCGGTCCGTCCAGGCGACCCTCGCGCGCCTCGGCCACGCGAGCGTGGTCAGCGCCGACCCGGCGGCCATCGCGGCCACCTGGTACGTCGTGCTGCCCGGGGTCGGGTCCGCGCGCAGCGCGATGGCGCACCTGCGCGAGACCGGGGCCGCCACGGCGATCACGAGTCGCGTGTCGGCGGGCCAGCCGGTACTCGGCATCTGCCTTGGGCTGCAGCTCGCCCTCGAGTCGAGCGAGGAGGACGGCGGCGTCGAGGGGCTCGGCATCGTGCCCGGCCGGGTGGTTCGTCTCGCCGACGAGCGGGTGCCGCGCCTCGGCTGGTCGATCGTCGAGCCCTGGGGCGAGGCGTACTACTTCGCGCACTCCTACGGCGCGATCACGACCGCCGCGGTCGCCACCGCCGAGGGGGTCACGGCCGCGGTGTCGCACGGCTCGTTCCTCGGTGTCCAGTTCCACCCCGAGAAGAGCGGGCCGGCGGGCCTCGCGTTCCTGGACCAATGCCTCTCCCTCGCCTGATCCCCTGCCTCGACGTCGCGCACGGACGCGTCGTGAAGGGCGTGAACTTCGTCGGGCTGCGCGACGTGGGCGACCCCGTCGAGCTCGCCGTGCACTACAGCGCCGGCGGCGCCGACGAACTCGTCCTGCTCGACATCACGGCGACGCCCGACGAGGCCGCGACGATGACCTCGGTCGTCCGCGCGGTCGCCGACGTCTTGGACATCCCCTTCACCGTCGGCGGCGGCGTGCGCACCGTCGACGACGCGTCGCGGATCATCGAGTCTGGCGCCGACCGAGTGTCGCTGAACTCGGCCGCGGTCGCCTCGCCCGAGCTGATCCAGGCCATCGCCGACCGCTTCGGCTCCCAGGCGGTGGTGGTCGCCATTGACAGCGGCGCCGGGCTCGTGCACACCCACGGCGGGCGCACGCCGACCGCCCGGCGCACCGTCGAGTGGGCCCGCGAGGCCGCCGCGTGCGGCGCGGGGGAGATCCTGCTCACCTCGATCGACCACGACGGCCGGCGCGAGGGCTTCGACCTCGAGCTGACCGCGGCCGTGCGCGCCGCGGTCGCGGTGCCGGTGATCGCCTCGGGTGGCGCGGGCAGCGCCCAGCACGTCGCTGACGCGCTGGCGGTGACCGACGCGGCGCTCATCGCCTCGATCGTCCACGAGGACCCCGCCGGGCTGCCCGGCCTGCGTCGAGCCATCGAATCGTGCGGCGTGCACCTGCGCCCCTGGAAGGAGTGACGTGAGCGAACTACGCGCGGCCATCGTGCAGGACGACGACTCGGGTCGAGTGCTGATGCTCGGCTGGATGGACGATGAGGCGTTGGCCCTGACCAAGTCGACGGGCCTGGTCCACTTCTTCTCGCGATCGCGACAGCGGCTCTGGATGAAGGGCGAGACGTCGGGCAACACGCTGCGCGTCGTCGAGGTCCTGCCGGACTGTGACGACGACGCCGTGCTCGTGCGGGCCCGGCCCGACGGGCCGACCTGTCACGACGGGTCGACGTCGTGCTTCACGCCGTGGCTGTGGCGCACGATCCTGCGCCGCGAGGCCGCCGACGAGTCCGGTTCCTACGTTGCGGCGTCGCTGCGCGCCGGCGCGCCCTTCGCGGCACGCAAGGTGGGCGAGGAGGCGGCCGAGGTCATGGTCGCCGCCCTGAGCGAGACCGACGAGCGGGTGGTCAGCGAGGCCGCGGACCTGTGGTTCCACCTGCTCTTGCTGCTGCGAAGCCGGGGGCTCGACCCCGCCGACGTCGAGGACGAACTGCGCCGACGCCAGCGCTGAGCGTTCCGGGCCGTTTCCCGCACTGCACCGCGCCAATCGTGCCGGGGTCCTGAGTAGTGTCGTGGTGAGAGAAACCGGTTCGACCGGGTGACGGTCGGGGCCCGACATCGGGTGACGGTGCGTCGCGTGTCGATCGCGAAGGGGAGAGCATGCTCGGAGTGGTGACGGGATCGACGGGCGTCGTCGTGCTCGTCGGCGCGGTCTTTCTGGCCTGTGCGGTGGAGATGGTCGAGGCACTGACCATCGTGCTCGCCGTCGGCCACACACGCGGGTGGCGCTCGGCCTTCGAGGGCACCGCCGTCGCGCTCGCAGTGCTCGCGGCGCTCGTGGCCCTGTTCGGGCCGACCCTCGTGCGCGTGCCCCTCGGCGTGCTGCGCCTGGTGGTGGGCGGCGTGCTGTTGATCTTTGGCATGCAGTGGCTGCGCAAGGCGATCCTGCGCTCGAGTGGCCTGAAGGCCATGCACGACGAGGACGCCATCTACCGGGCCAAAGTGGCCGAACTCGAGTCGGCCGGTGCCGCCCAGCGTGATCGGATCGCCTTCGTCATGGCCTTCAAGGGCGTCTTCCTCGAGGGCCTCGAGGTCGTCATCACGGTCCTCACCCTCGGCACGTCGGCCCACCGGCTCGGCCTCGCCTCGACCGTGGCCGCGATCGCCGTCGTGCTCGTGGGGATCGTCGGCGTCGTCGTCGCCCGCCAGCTGTCCAACGTCCCCGAGAACGCCATGAAGATGGGCGTAGGCGTGCTGCTCGTCAGCTACGGCACGTTCTGGACGGGCGAGGGGCTCCACGTGCGCTGGCCCGGCAACGACGTGATGCTCGTCGGGTTCGTGGCGCTCTACCTGCTCGTGACCTGGACCCTCGTCGCCTACCTGCGCCGTGAGCGGCGCGTGCGCGAGGTGGCGGCGTGAACGGCGAGACGCGATCACCGCTGGCGTGGCGACTCGTGAAGGGCTTCGCGATGTTCTGGTGGGACTTCCTCATCGGCGACACGCCCGAGCTGTTCATCGCCGCGCTCGTGACCATCGGGGTCGTGGCCGTGCTGCGCCATCTCTGGCACCTCAACGACGTAGCCGCGCTCGCGCTGCCCGTGCTCGCAATCGCGGCCCTCGTGCTCTCGATCCGACGGGCGGTGAGAGGCGACCGACGGCGCTGAATCAGAGGTAGTGCGGCGGCACTTCGTGCTGGGTGCGCCGCAGGACGCGGATCTCCTCCTTCAGCCGCGCGACCTCGGCGCGAAGCGCCGCGATCTGGCGCTCGAGCTCTTCGCGAGTCGGTTCCTCTGACACCGAGCCACTCTGTCACACGTGGCGCGCGGACTGGCCATCGCGCGCCTGGTCCGGGGCCCCAGCCGATTCACAGGGTATTCACAGGCGTTGCCGAGGGAATTCACTAGTCGCCTGGTTACGGTTTGTTTTACCTGATGGTCGGTGATAGCCATCGACGCCATGGGTGGATGGGGTGGCGAGAATCGTGAGCCGAGAGTACCTAACGTTGCCGGAACGATCGAGCAAACCGCGTGAGTTCGGGCTCACCATGGCGATCGACAAAGGACTGCCGCTTCGCTACTTCACCGACGTCGTCTCGACGGCGAGCGACTACCTGGACTTCGTGAAGTTCGGGTGGGGCACGTCGGTGGTGGACCGCAACGTCCGCGACAAGATCATGGCCCTGCGCAGCGAAGGCGTCGACTTCTACTTCGGGGGCACCCTGTTCGAGAAGTACGTCCTCCAGGACCGTTTCGACGAGTTCCGCACCATGTGCCGCTCCTACGGCTGCACCTTCGTCGAGGTCTCCAACGGCACCATCGAGCTCAGCGACGCGGCCAAGGCCGAGTACGTCGCCGAGCTCGCCAAGGACTTCTCGGTGATCTCCGAGGTCGGCTCCAAGGACCAGGTGAAGTCCGAGAACATGGCGCCGCACAAGTGGATCGGCTACATCGGCGCGGACCTCGACGCCGGAGCGGTGCTCGTCACCCTCGAGACCCGCGAGAGCGGCCACGGCGGGATCTGCCGGCCCAACGGGGAGCTGCGCTTCGGGCTGATCGAGGAGATCCTGGCCAGCTCGATCAGCGTGGACCGGCTCCTCTTCGAGGCGCCGACCCTCGAGCTGCAGAGCCACTTCGTCTCGCGCATCGGCGCCAACGTGAACCTGGGCAACGTCGCCACCGCGGACCTCATCGGCCTGGAGACGGTGCGACTCGGCCTGCGAAGCGAGACCCTGTGCACCTTCGAGCCCGACGTCGAGCACACCTTCCAGGTGCGCCGGTGAGAGAGGGGCGCGACGCCTTTCACCTCGCGGTGCCGGCCCACGACCTCGACGCGGCCGTCGCGTTCTACGTCACCCAGCTCGGGTGCAAGCTGGCCCGTCGCTACGACGACCGCGTGACCTTCGATTTCTTCGGTGACCAGCTCGTCTGTCACCACAGCGAGGCCCCGGCCGAGCCGGTCGAGCCCGCGAGTCGCTCGCTCTATCCGCGCCACTTCGGGGTGACCTTTCGCGAGGCGGCCGACTTCGAGGCGGTGCACCGGCTCTGCGAGCAGCGCGGGGTCGAGTTCTTCGCCCCGATGAGTGTGCGCTTCGAGGGTCGCGTCGAGGTCCATCGGACCTTCGTCGTCGAGGACCCCTCGGCCAACCTGATCGAGTTCAAACACTACGCCGACCCTCGAATGATGTACTGACCGGCTCGATCGGTCACCCCCTTGTGACGTCGTTCGACGGGCCCGGCGTGCCGGGCACCGCGCCTCGCCGCCCGCTTCTCGCCGGGGTGGGCGGCGAGGCGCGGTTCAGGCGAGCGGGTCACCGTTGACGTCGGTCGTCCACACGCTCGCGTTGTCCACCGGGTACCACACGGTCTGTGCGATGGGCGTGGCGGCGCTCGCCGCGCGGATGGCCCGCACCGTCCCGCCGTGGGTCACCGCGAGCACGCGCGCGCCGGCGTAGTCGAGCCGCAGCGCGGCCAGCCACCGGGCCGCGCGGTCGCAGAGGTCGTTGAGCGACTCGCCGCCGGGCGGGCGGGCGTCGGCGTCGATCACGCGATCGCCCTCCCAGCCGGCCATCGATGCCGGGAGGTCGCTGATCGACCGGCCCTCGAAGTCGCCGTAGGTGCGCTCGCGAAGCGCGAGCGTCGTCACGACCTCGAGCCCGCGGCCCGACGCGAGGATCGCCGCGGTGTCGCGCGCGCGGCGCAGGTCGCTCGAGAGCACGACGTCGAAGTCGGTCGGGCGCAGGGCGTCGGCCGCCTCGGCGGCCTGGCGCCGGCCGCGCTCGGTGAGCGTGGGGTCGTCGATGTGGCCCTGGACCAGCTGGTCGAGGTTCCAGGTGGTCTCGCCGTGGCGCACCAGCACGAGGCTGCGCAGGGGCGTCGAGGGCATGTCCTTCAGCGTACCGGCCGGCGGCACCGCCGCCGATCAGGTATAGCCCACCATCGTCGACCGGGCGGTGCCGTGGTGCTCGACCGCCTCGGCGAGGTCGGCGAGGAACTCGTCCACGTGGGCGCCGTGGATCGGCGCGATCATCATCTGCACGCCCGAGGGGTTGTGCACGCGATTGAGGTGCCAGCCGCGCTCGTCCATGACGTCGGCGATGGCGAAGATGTCATCGCGCGTCGAGGTGAAGGACATCAGCGGGCCGATCGAGTCGCCGAGGATCGACAGGCCCGGCAGGGCGCGGACCCCCTCGCGGAACCGGCGCGTCGTCTCGAGCAGGTCGCGCATGATCGCGGTGTAGCCGTCCGCCCCGAGGTAGGTGAGCAGCGCCCACGAGGCCGCGACCGGACTCGCCGCGCGCGCACCCGCGACCGAGGCGTTGCGGTAGCGCCCGGGCGGCCAGACGTCGTAGTCGAAGACCTGGTGCGTGAGCCAGGCCGCGTCGCGGTAGACGACCACCGACGCGCCCTTGGTGACGTAGCCGTACTTGTGGATGTCACACGACATCTGGGTGACCCCGGGCAGGCGGAAGTCGAACGGGGGGATCTCGTAGCCGAGCCGTTCCATGAAAGGCAGCACGAAACTACCGATGCAGGTGTCGGAGTGGAACGGGATCCCGCGTTCGAGGGCGCGGCCGCTGAGCTCCTCGATGGGGTCGATGACGCCGTGGGGGAAGCCGTAGGCCGAACCCACGATCAGCACCGTGTTCGCGTCGACCCGCTCGAAGAGGGCGTCCACGTCCGCGGTGAACCCGTCGGTCAGCGGCGTCGCGCGCGCCTCGAGGCCGAGGTAGAAGGCGGCCTTGGCGAAGGCGGGATGCGCGGAGGAGGGAAAGACGATGTTGGGCTCGGTGATCCCTCGTTCGACGCGGCCGCGCTCGCGGCTGACGAGCACCGACATGAGGATCGACTCGGTGCCGCCGGCGGTGAAGCCCGCACCGGCGTGTGAGGGCGCGTTGACGAGCGACGAGACCATCTCGAGCACCTCGGCCTGCATGGTGCCCAGGCTCGGGAACCGCGCGGGGTTGAGGGCGTTCTCGAACAGGTACGCGTTGTTGGCCTCGGTGAGCACGCGGTCGACGTCGGCGCGACCGGTCGGGTAGACGAGGTTGAAGGTGCGCCCGCGCTGCCAGTCGGCGTCGGCGGTCTTCCGCTCGAAGAGTTCGGCCATCACCGCCGCGGCGGTCGCGCCCCGGGCCGGGAACGGCTTTCGGCCGGTCCGCTCGTGGTCGTCTTTCTCGGGCTGGTTCACTGAGGCGCTCATGTCGTGCTCCGTTGGTCGGACGGTCCGCCGGGGACCGGGCGACGACGCCGCCACCTCGCCACGCTATCGCCGTCTCGACGGCGCCCTGGTGGCGGCCAGAAACGGCGAATGCCGGCGCCACGGCGAGCACCGCCGCGGCGCCGGCATTCGCCGACCGGTAGTGATCAGGGGAAGAGGCCGCGGACTTCGGTCGCTTCGGCGATGCGCTCCACGCCGACGGCGATGGCCGTCTCGCGCAGTGTCACATTCAGCTCCTGGTGGCGCTTCCAGATGTGGTTGAAGGCGTCGCTCATGGTCTTCTCGAGGCGCTGCTGGAAGAGCTCCGGCTCCCACATGAAGCCCTGGAGGTCCTGGGCCCACTCGAAGTACGACGCCACGACGCCACCGGCGTTCGCGAGGACGTCGGGGATCACGGGCACGTTGCGGGCGGCGAGGATCGCCGCGCCCTCACCGGTCGTGGGGCCGTTGGCGGCCTCGACCATGATCGTGGCGCTCATCGTCTCGGCGACCTTCTCGGTGATGACGCCGCCGAGGGCCGCCGGGATGGCGATGTCACTCGGCAACGAGAAGAGCTCGTCAGCGGGGATTGTCTCGCTGCCAGGGTAGCCGACCACCGTGCCGGCCTCGGCGAAGTGCTTGGCCATGAGCGTCGGGTTGATCCCGTCGGGCACGTGGACCGCACCGCGCACGTCGGCGATGCCGACGACCTTCATGCCGCGGTCGCTCAGCAGCTTCACGAGCGGCGCGCCGACCTTGCCGTAGCCCTGGATGACGACGCGCTGCTCGTTGGCCATGCGGCCCATGCGCTGCAGCAGCGCCGTAGTGACGATGGTCACGCCCAGCGAGGTGGCGCCGGCGTGGCCGAGGCTCCCGCCGATCGAGAGCGGCTTGCCCGTCACGACGCCGGGCGTGTTGTGTCCGCGCAGCATCGAGACGGTGTCCATGATCCAACTCATCACCTGGAAGTCGGTGTTGATGTCGGGGGCGGGGATGTCGCGGTCGGGCCCGATCATCGGCGCGATCGAGAAGGCGTAGCGGCGCGTGAGCCGCTCGAGCTCGGCGCGCGAGAGCGTCGACGGGTCGACGCGCACGCCGCCCTTGGCCCCGCCGTAGGGGATGTTCACGACGGCGCACTTGATCGACATGTCAGCCGACAGCGCGGCGATCTCGTCGGCGTTCACGCTCGGGTGGAACCGGATGCCGCCCTTGCCCGGGCCGCGCGAGGTGTCGTGCTGGATGCGCCAGCCCGTGAACATGCGTACTTCGCCGTCGTCCATGCGCACCGGCACGGCGACTTCCAGGATTCGTTCGGGTGTGACGATCCTTGCGATCATGTCGTCGTGCAGTCCGAGCAGTTGCCCGGCCTCCTCGATCAGCGACACCACTCGCAGCCACGGATTGAACTCGTGCGGAGGTGTTTCATTGGGACGTGTGACCACGTTGTCACCAGCCTTTGGTCTCGGTGAGGGCATTGGCGCCTTCGCTACCAGCGTAGGACACGCAACCCGGGCCACGACGTCACGGTCCGGTACGCTGACGATTTGACGAAGGGACGGACCGTGAAGATCTCCACGATGCTGAGTTACGCGGGCGGGTTCAAGCAGGCCGCGCGAGACGTGGCCGACATGGAGCGGGCCGGTCTCGACCTCGTCTGGGTCGCCGAGGCGTACGGCTTTGACAGCCCGTCCCTGATGGGCTACCTGGCGGCACTGACCGAGCGCGTGGAGATCGGCGCGGCGATCCTGCCGATCTACACCCGCACGCCGACTCTGATCGCGATGACCGCGGCGGGCATCGACGCCCTCTCGGACGGGCGCTTCCACCTCGGGCTCGGGGCCTCCGGTCCCCAGGTCATCGAGGGCTTCCACGGCGTGCCCTACACCGATCCCCTCGGGCGCACTCGCGAGATCGTCTCGATCTGTCGCGACGTGTGGCGCCGCGAGGCGCCGCTCGAGCACCAGGGCAAGCACTACCGCATGCCCCTCGCGCCCGAGCAGGGAACGGGACTGGGCAAGCCGCTCAAGATCATCGCCCACCCGCTGCGCCCGTCGATCCCGGTGTGGATCGCGTCGCTCGGCGAGAAGAACGTGTCGCTCACGGCCGAGGTCGCCGACGGCTGGATCCCGATCCTGTTCATTCCCGAGCGCGCGCACGACGTGTGGGGCGACGCGCTCGCCGCGGGGCGTGCCAAGCGCGACCCGGCGCTGGGCGACCTGATGATCACCGCGGGCGGCCTGCTCGCCATCGGCGAGGGCGAGGAGATCGTCGCACTGCGCGACCTGCAGCGCTCGATGGTGGCGCTCTACGTCGGGGGCATGGGCGCCAAGGGCAAGAACTTCTACAACGAGCTGGCCGTGCGCTACGGCTTTGAGCGCGAGGCGGCCGAGATCCAGGACCTCTACCTCGCGGGCAAGAAGCGCGAGGCCGAGGCCGCCGTGCCCGCCGAGTTCCTCGAGTTGACCACGCTCTGCGGCCCGGCCAGCTACGTCGCCGAACGGGTGGCGGCCTTCGCCGAGGCGGGGGTCACCCACCTGCAGGTGCACCCACTGCCCCAGCCCGGTCAGAGCGCCGCGTCGCTCATCGAAGCCGTGCGCTCGATGGTCGACTAGTCGGATTCTCGCCGGGTGTCGCGCCCGCCCGAGGCGAGCCACGAGGCGTACATCGTCGCGTAGGCGCCACCGGCCGCGAGGAGTTCGCTCGGGGTGCCGGACTCGACGACGCCTCCGTGGTCGACGACCACGATGCGGTCGGCGCGCTGGGCCGTGGTGAGCCGGTGCGCGATGAGGATGGCGGAGCGGCCCTCGAGGATCCGGTCGAGGGCCCGCTCGACGATCGTCTCGCTCTGGAGGTCGAGCGACGAGGTGGCCTCGTCCAGGATCAGGATCCGCGGCGCGGCGAGGAAGGCCCGCGCGAGCGCCAGCAGCTGGCGCTCGCCCGCCGACAGCGTTTGGCCGCGCTCGTGGACCTCGGCGTCGATACCGTTGGGCAGCCGGTCCACGAGCTCGCGCAGCCCCACCACGTCGATGGCCTGCTCGATCTGGGCGTCGGTGGCGTCGGGGCGGCCGAAGGCGAGGTTGGTGCGGATCGAGCCCGCGAAGAGGAAGGGCTCCTGGGGCACGACGCCGACCTGGGAGCGCAGCGAGTGCAGGGTGACCGTGCGCACGTCGACACCGTCGATGAGGACCCGGCCCGACGTCGGGTCATAGAAGCGGTTCGCGAGCTTGGCGATCGTGGACTTGCCCGCGCCGGTCGGGCCGACGAAGGCGATCGACTCCCCAGCGGCGATCTCCAGGTTGACGTCGGTCAGCACCGGCCGGTCGGGGTCGTAGCCGAAGCTCACGTGCTCGAACGTGATCCGCCCTTCGACCGGGCCGAGGGTCGTGGCGTGCTCGTCCTCGTCGACGCTCGGTGCCGTCTCGAGCAACTCGCGCAGGCGCGTGATCGAGGAGCGGCCCTGCTGGAGCGCGTTGTACTGCTGGACGAGGAGCTGGATGGGCGAGAAGAACCGGTTGAGGTAGAGGAAGAAGGCGATCAGGGCGCCGATGGTGAGCTTGTGCTCGAGCACGAGCCGCCCGCCGATCGCGAGCAGGAGCCCCTGGCCGAGGATGCCGATCATCACGGTCGACGGGCCGTAGATGCTGCTCACCCGGCCGGTGTAGAGGTTGGCGTCGCGGTAGGCGCCCACGACGTGGCGGTGGTTGCGGATATTGCGGCGCTGGCGGTTGTTCGCGGTCACGACGCGGATGCCGTAAAGCGACTCGGACAGGTCGGCGAGCACGTTGGCGATCCGGTCGCGGGTGCGCAGGTAGCCGCGCTCGCTCGCCTGGTGGAACCAGATGGAAAAGACGAAGAGCAGTGGCACGACGAGCAGCACGGTCCAGGTCGCCAGGGCGACGTTGGTCGCGAACAGGATCACCGTGATGACCACCATCGTCAATCCCTGGACGGCGAACTGGCTGATGCCGTCTTGGACCAGTTGCTGGAGGTTTTCGATGTCACTGGTCATGCGGCTCATCAGGACGCCGGCCTTCTCCTCGGTGAAAAAGCCCAGGCTCAGCCGCTGGAGGTGGGTGAACACCCGGATGCGCAGGTCGTGCATGACCCGCGAGGCGAGACGACCCGTGACGTCCACCTGGGCACGCTGAAGGAAGGCGCTCGCGAGCGCGAGGACCAGGTAGACCACGCCACAGACGACGACCACCGTCAGCGAGTGGTGGCCCGGGACCATGCCATTGTTGATCGCGTACTCGGTGAGCTTGGGGCCGGCCTGCAGGACCAAGCTGATCGCGATCACGAGCATCGAGCCGCCGTAGAGGTAGCGCGGGTAGCGCCCGACCAGGCGCACCAGGCTGAGCTGCTGGCGTTCGGCCGCCGAAGGGCGCTGGGTGAAGGTGAGGTCTGCGGGCTCGTGAACCGGCTCGGTGGCGAGCAGCTTGGTCGCCTCGTCCATCAACTCGCTCGGGATCCCCCCGAACGGCAGGCCGTTGTCCGTGGCGCTGCGGTGACCGCCGCCCCCGAACCCGCCAGTGAAGCCGCCTCCCCAAGCCATCAGTCGCCCTCTCTAGTGGCCTGGGCGAGGATCTGGGCGTAGAGCGGGGTCGTCGCGAGCAGGGCGTCGTGGGTGCCCGAGGCGACGACGCGCCCGTCGTCGAGCACGAGTACGCGGTCGGCGAGCGCGATCGTGGAGACGCGATGGGCGATGACGATGGTGGTGCGCCGTTCGAGCAGGTGCGCCAGCGCCTCGTGGATCCCCGCCTCGACGTGCACGTCGATGGCGCTGGTCGCGTCGTCGAGGATCAGCACCGGCGGGTTGACGAGCAAGGTCCGAGCGATGGCGATGCGCTGGCGCTGGCCGCCCGAGAGGGTGTAGCCCCGTTCGCCCACCACGGTGTCGTAGCCGTGGGGCAGCCGCTCGATGAACTCGGCCGCGTTGGCCGCCTGGGCCGCGGCGACCACCTCGTCCATCGACGCGTTGGGCCGGCCGTAGGCGATGTTGTCACGGATCGAGATCGAGAAGAGGAACGGCTCGTCCATCACGACGCCGACCGCCGTGCGCAGCGAGTGCAATGTGAGGTCGGTGACGTCGTGGCCGTCGATGCGAACGGCGCCGTCGGTCGCGTCGTAGAACCGTGTGAGCAGCCGCGCGACGGTGGACTTGCCCGATCCCGTGCGCCCCACGATGGCGACCGTCTCGCCGGGCTCGATGACGGCGCTGAAGTCGCCAAGGATCGCCGGCCCGTCGCCGTAGTGGAAGCTGACGTGGTCGAACTCGATGCGTCCCTTGACGTCCACCAGGTCGTACGCCCCGGGCCGCTCGGTGATCGTGGGGTTCTCGTCGAGGATTTCAAAGATCCGCTCGGCGCTGGCCTTGGCGCGCTGGCCCATCATGACGAGCTGGCCGAGCATCATGAACGGCGCCTGGAGCATCAGCAGGTAGGCGTTAAAGGCGAGGATCGCGCCGATGCCGAGGTGCCCGTCGATGACCATCCAGCCGCCGAAGACGAGCACGAGGGCGAGACCGAGCTGGGGGAGGTTCTGCACCCACGGGGACCAGATGGCGCGCAGCTGGGCGTCTTTGATGTAGGCCCACGCCACGCGCTCGGCGGCGTCAGCGAGCCGGTTGACCTCGGCCTCTTCCTGGGCGAAGGACTTGACGACCCGCACGCCGTTGACGTTCTCGTCGACGATGGTCGCCACGTCGGCGAGGCGCGCCTGAGTGATCCAGGAGATCGGGAACATGACCCGGCGCATCTTGATCCCGACGAAGTAGAGGATCGGCATGACGATCATCGCGATCAGCGCCAGGACGACGTTGATCGAGAGCATGAAGCCAAAGGCGATCACGCCGATGAAGCTCTGCACGACGATGAGCGGCGCGAAGGTGGAGTACATCTGCACGCTGCGGATGTCGCTGTTGGCCCGGCTGATCAGCTGGCCCGACTGGACCTGGTCGTAGAAACTGAAGGAGAGCCAGGCGAGGTGCTCGTAGATGAGCGAGCGCAGGTCGGCCTCGACGTTGTAGGCGGTCTTGAAGACGTACTGGCGCGAGACGATGCCGGTGATGCCGGCAATTAGGCCGACGACCAGCACTTCGATGACGGCGGTCGACAGGGCGGCGGAATGGGCGACGAGGGAGTGGTCGATCGCGCCGTTGAGTAGTTGGGGCACCAGGGTCTGGAAGACGAGGCTGATGAACGAGAGGCTGATGGCGAGGGCGAACGTGTAGCGGTGCGAGGCGATTACCGGCAGGACCCGACGCCACCACGGCAGTGCCGAATCGCGCGAGATCTGCGCACTCGGACCGGGGTAGTTCGAGTAGACCCCGCCCAGCGGATCGCTGTCGGCCCGATCGGTTTCGATCGAGTCACGCGCGTCCAAGGTCACCGAGGCATCGTACCGGGCGACATCGTGCAGACAGCCCGCGGAGCCGACGCGCAATCGCCGCGCGACGTAATGTGACGTCGTGCCTACGCCACTCGTCGTCAATCACCCCATCGTCGCCGACAAGGTTCGCCAGCTGCGCGACAGCGCCACGTCCAACGCCGATTTCTTGCGCCTGGCGCGCGAGATCTCGCGCTTCGTCGCCTACGAGGCCTTTCGAGACACGCCCACCACGCCGACCACGGTCGACACGCCGGTAAAGACGGGCGCGCCCTCGGTGAAGGTCGACACCGAGTACGTCATCGTGCCGATCCTGCGCGCGGGTCTCGGCATGAGCCCGGCGGTCCAAGAGGTCCTGCCCCACACGCGGGTCTGCCTCGTCGGCCTGCGTCGCAACGAGACGACCCTGCTGCCCGACGTCTACCTGGACGGCCTACCCGACACCCTGGTCGGCGCGCATGTGGTGATCTGTGATCCGATGCTCGCCACCGGGGGATCGCTCGACATGGTCCTCACGATGCTGGCCTCGCGCGGCGCGACCGATACCACGGTGCTGTGCCTGATCGCCGCGCGTCCCGGCGTCGAGTTCGTGCTCTCGCGCCACCCCGACGTGACGATCGTGGCCGCCGCGCTCGACGAAGAGCTCACCGACACCGGCTACATCACGCCCGGGCTCGGCGACGCGGGCGACCGACTCTTCGGACCACCTGTTCGCTAACTACTCCCCGATGTCCTCGTTCCAGAGTTGGGCGTGGTCGTGGATGAAGGTGCCGAGCAGCTCGGTGCAGGTCGGATCGTCGAGCACGATCACCTCGACGCCGAGTTCGGCGAGCCACTCGTGGCCGCCCGAGAAATTGGTCGACTCGCCGATCACCACGGCGCCGATGTTGAACTGACGCACGAGTCCCGAGCAGTACCAGCACGGCGAGAGCGTCGTGACCATGACCGTGTCGCGGTAGCCCCGGCGACGGCCCGCGCGCCGGAAGGCGTCGGTCTCGGCGTGCACCGACGCGTCGTCCTCTTGGACCCGTCTATTGTGCCCGGCGCCGAGGAGCTCGCCGGTCCGCGTGAAGAGCGCGGCGCCGATCGGGATGCCGCCCTCGTCTCGACCGCGCACGGCCTCGTCGATGGCGGTATCGAGCATGCGTCGGGCGAGGTCGTGGTCGAGCGGTGTCGGGGCGGTCGTCATGGGCTCAGTATGCTCGACCACGGTGGAACGGCGCACGTACGAGGTAGAAATCGGTTCTCAGCGGGTCTCGTTGCCGGTGGTGCCACTGTCAGAGGACCTGTCGCTGGCGCTCTTGATCACGGTCGACATGGGCGTGCGGTTCATGTCACGGGCCGGCGAGGAGTTGGCGGAACTCTTGCGTCCCCACGACGTCGACATCGTGGCCACCGTGGCGACGATGGGCATCCCCCTGGCCGTGGAGGTCACGCGGCACCTCGGACTCGACCAGTACGTCATCTTGCACAAGACGCCCAAGATCCACCTGGCTGATGCGGTGACCGAGTCGGTGCGCTCGATCACCACCGACGCCGATCAGCGGCTCCTGTTTGACCGCGCGAGGATCGGCGACGTGGCGGGCAAGCGCGTCGCCATCGTCGACGACGTGATCTCGACGGGCGCGTCCACTGGGGCGGCCCTACGGCTACTTCGCCGGATCGACGCCGACGTGGCCGCGATCGGAACACTGGTGACCGAGGCGTCCCTGTGGCGTTCGTCACTGGGTGACGATGCGGCGATGGTCCAAGCCCTCGGGGCGATTCCCGTCTTTCGCCCCGATGGAGCCGGAGGGCTCACCGAGGACTGGGCCGGCTAAGCAATCGCGGGGATGCCTGGCAATCCGCACCCGTTTTGCTATAGATTTCAGGCGTTACCCAGGTTCTGCACAGGTCTTTTTAAATGAGGGCGGCCACACTGGACATGGTTACTAAAGGTCAACCGAAGGAAGGGTCTATGAACCGAAATCTGAAAGTGAAGTTAACCCGCAGCGCCAGCGCCGCCGCCATCGTTGCGGCACTCGTCGTTAGCGGCGCTGGAATCGCTGGTGCATCGGCGAACGGTGCACGGGCCTCGGTCACGTTGAGTGTTCGTGCGTCCAATCATGACCATGGTGGTGCCAAGTTTCGCCCGATCGAAGGCACTATTACCTCGGTTGTGATCTCGACCTCATTTGTCGTGTCGTCACCCCGGTTGACGGGTGTCACCGTGACGTACAACGCCGGCACGAAGTTCATTGTCGGTCACACCTCTGTTCCAGCCGCACCGGTGTTCGTGACGGGCGAGCGCGTGTTCGTCACCCCGGCGACGGGTTCCACGGCTACTACCTACATCGCCGCGACGATTCGAATCGTGCCTACCAAGATCCACCCGATTGAGGGCATGATCTCGTCGGTCAACGGGACGATGTCGATGGCCGTTACCGTCCGTCGAAACGTGACCATGACGGTCCTGTTTTCGTCGGTGACTCCGGCCACCGTCGTCACGATGGGCCACAACACGGTCGGACTAGTGAACCTCGTCGCTGGCGAACGTGTGCACGTCACACCGACGTCAACGTCAACGACCGCGTCGTACATGGCGTCAAAGATTGCGATCCAGTCCACGAAGATCCACCCGATCGAGGGCGTGGTCGCGTCGGTCAATGGAACAACGAGCATGGTTGTCACGACGAAGAACAACACGCCCGTAACCGTCTACTTCGGTCTTGAGTCCCTTTTGGCGAACGGAACCACTGTCGCGCCACTTATCTCGAATGTGGGAAGCCTTACTACGGTGCCGCCTGCACACGTGCACGTGGTGTTAGTGCCCGGCCCGTCTGGCTCAACGCCGCAAGCCTTGCTTGTACGGATTCAGCCCCAGTCGTAACCACTGACCAAGCCGAACAACGAACGAGCCCCGGGGCATTGCCCCGGGGCTCGTTCGTTGTTCGCGAGACGGATCAGCGTGTCGGCTCGAGTTCCTTCTGGCGCGCGACCTGCATGCCGACGTAGCCCGTAACCTTCTCGAAGAGGAAGTACAGGATCGCAGCGACCAGGATGCCCATGGGAATCGAGAAGTCGGCGCCGCCGAACCAGCCGGCTTGACCGCAGTTGGCGCTCGCGGTGCCGGTGCAGTAGAAGGCGCCGTAGTGGTTGGAGATCGGCGTCATCCAGTGGAACGGGAAGTTGACCGGCGGCGGCGCCTTTGAGTAGGCGAGGGTCGAGGCGACGAGGCCCACGAAGAATGCGACGATCGCGTTCCAGTTGACCCCACTCTTGCCGCCGAAGTAGAGGCCCTCGCGGTCGGTGCGCTGGAGCTCGGCCGGGTTGTAGCGGAATCGGCGAAGGATCCAGTCCATGATGTACACCCCGAACCACGGTGCAATCCAGACGATGATGACCCCGACGAACTCCTTCATGTAGAGCGAGAAGGTCGACTGGAACATGGCGTAGATCGTGAGCAGCCCGGCGATGATGCTGTCCATCACGACCGCCTGGTAGCGCTTGAGGTGGATCCCCATCGCCTGGACCGAGACCCCCGAGCTGTAGAGGTCGAGGGAGTTGATGCCAAAGAGCTGGACGATCGCAAAGACGAGGAAGACCGCGACGACCCAGGTCGGGATGAAGTGCTGGCCGTAGAGCGCCTGCAGCGGGTTCGAGCCGTTCCAGGCGGCCACTTGGGCGCTCGAGGAGATGAAGGTGTAGGTGAGCGCACCCAGGGTCATCAGGACGATCTCGGGCA
Organism: Actinomycetes bacterium; assembly: GCA_021784205.1. Next base: position 67,043 of record JAJXTB010000001.1, on the reverse strand, counting down.
GTGCGGTGCCGAGGAACACCCAGCCGACGATCGCCCCCTTCTTGGAGTCGCGGGGCAGGTAGCGGGTGTAGTCGTTGCCGCACTCGGTCCAGCCGAGGCCCGAGAGGGCGATCGTGAAGGCGAGGCCCGCGGTGTAGAGCTCCCAGCCGCCGAGGAATCCCTTGAAGTGCACCGAGCCGTGCTTGAGGTCAAAGATCGCGAGCAGGGCGAAGATCGCCACGAAGGGGATGATCAGCGCGCGCAGGATCTTCACCATCGTCGCGTGGCCGAGGTACGGCATGACGGCCTGGATGGCCGCGGCGAGGATGATCAGGATCACCTTGAGCGGGCTGCTGACGTGGATGCCGGCCATCTGGAAGAGCACCATCGCCGCGCCGACGATGAGGATCAGGCCCTCGGTCTCAAATCCCAGCTGGGTGATCCAGTTGAAGAAGCTCACGACGCGCGATCCCCGCAGGCCAAAGGGCGCCCGGCTGATCGCGAAGGCGGTCGTGCCCGACTCGGGTCCCTGCAGTGACGCGACGCCGAGCAGCAGGTACGAGAGGTTGCCGAGCACGATCAGACTGAATGCGGTCCAGAAGCTGAACCCGAAGCCCATCAGGATCGCGCCGTAGATGAAGTACTCGACGTTGACCGCCGACCCCGTCCACATCGCACCGATATTGCGGGCGGTCGCCCACCGTTCCTCCTCGGGAATGTAGTCAATCCCGTGTTGTTCTATGTGAAACGGCTCGTCTTCAACCGAGCCGTCGTGTGTTCCCAACGTCGACGCCACGTTCGTGGTCCTCCCTAATAGATGTGTCTCATCCGAACGGCTCCGTGAGGTGCTAGCCGCACGGAGCCAGTCTGCCCGATGCGCGGCCCGCCGCGGTGGTTTGCCGAGTCGAGCGGGCGGCTGGAGTTTTAGTGGGCTCTTAGCGAGACCACATCGGCGCCTCAGGGGGCCTCGCCAGGATGGTCAGGTCTCGATCCCACCCTCCCTCGAGACAGAAAGCAGGCAACGATGTCCTCCAGGAACGAACACAGGATCGGCAAGCGCGTTGGCGTCTCGACCGTGGTGGCGATCGGGGCACTCGCGACGGGCATCGGCGTCGCCGGCGCCGCGTCGACCACCGGGTCGCGCGCGACCTCGGCGCCGACGACGGTCGCCGCCGCCCGCCACGCCTGGGATCACGCCCCCTTTGGCGACCACGCCCCCTTTGGCGACCTCGGCGCCGTGGGCGTCGTCACGGCCGTGAACGCCACCTCCATCACCGTGCAGGATCCCAGCGGGACGCTTTCGACCTACGCCCTGACGGGCTCGACGGTATTTCGCAAGGATGGAGCCACCGCCACCGCGTCGGCCGTCACGATCGGCGAGAACGTGGCGGTCATGGTCGCAGCGTCGGGCTCGACGACCGCCACCACCGTCGTCGTGGTTCCGGCGCACGGACCCGGCGGCGGGGCCCCGAGCGGGGTCGTGACCGCCGAAAGCGCCACCTCGATCACGCTGCAGCTGCCTGACGGAACGTCCTCCACCTACGCGGTCGAGCCGTCAACCACGGTGAGCGAGGGGATGGCGAGCGCCTCGGCGTCCGCCCTCGCGGTCGGTGAGCGGGTCCAGGTCCGGCCGTCGGTGACGAATGCCGCGACAGCGTCGGCCATCGAGATCGACCTCGCGCACGTGTCGGGTTCGGTCGTCTCAGTCTCGGGCAGCACCATCGTCGTGAGCGACGCCCAGGGCTTCTATCGCACGATCCAGGTCGGCAACTCGACCACGTATACCAAGTCGGGCTCGAGTGCCACCCTGGGCGACGTGACCACGGGCACGGTCATCGAGGCCGAGGGGACGGTCGGTGCCAGCCACACGGTCCTTGACGCGTCCAATGTCGGTATTAGCGGGTCCCCGACGGACGGCGCGTGGGCCGCCGGGCCGGGCAACGGTGGGCGATTTCGCCCCGGACTGGACATGATGGCCAACTGACGGCCCCAGAGATCGTCAGGGTCCGGGTGGTTCCTCCCGCCACCCGGACCCTGATTTGAAGGAGAAATCGCGGCCCTGGCCCACGCCGACTGGGCGGTCACTGAGAGCGGTCTAAGAGAAAGTTTGGCCGGTCCGACGTTGTTGCCCAGCCCGAGATTGCTAGGTTCACCGCAAGGGGGGACTCGGCAACAGGGCCGGATCCTGATGCGAGAGGAAGTTGACGATGACTTCGACGATTGACCGGCGGACGTTCCTCACCCATTCGGCGGCGACGGTGGGCGGCATTGCGATGGCCGGTTCGGTCGTCGACGACCTGCTCGCCACGGCCGCTGGCGCCGCGCCCGGCGTCAACCTCGGCAAGCCCACGCTGGGCGGGACGCTGCGCGTCGGTCTGGTCTCGGACGTGCCGAACTATCACATCTTCAACGGCGCCCAGGGCAAGATGGACTCCTCGGGCTTCTGCGTGGCCAACGCGCTCTACGACGCGCTCTTCGTCTCCTCGGCCAACGGCCGCACCTGGCTGCCGATGCTCGCGCTCTCGGCCACGCCGAGCAACCTGTACAAGACCTGGACGGTCGTCCTGCGCCAGGGCGTGACGTTCTCCAACGGCGACCCCTTCAACGCCGACATCGTGGTGGCGAACTTCAACGCCGCCGCCGCCGACCCGACCGTCGGCCTCGCGATTCGCCCGATTATCGCCTCGGTCACCAAGGTGAGCGCCTACGTCGTGAAGTTCGACCTGGTCATCTCGTATTCGACCTTCCCCTACGGCGCGCTCTGCGAGCAGCAGACCGCCTACATGGCCCATCCCGACACCTTCTCGCCGACCTACACGGGCAATCCGATCGGGACGGGCCCCTTCGTCGTCGAGTCCTGGCAGGTCAATTTCGAGTCGAAGTTCAAGCGCAATCCGAAGTACTGGCGCAAGGACGGCCACCACCGCCGGCTGCCCTACCTCGATGGGGTGACCTTCCGCACGATCCCCGACGACCCGACGCGCAACCTCGCCCTGCAGTCGGGTCAGGTCGACATGATCCTGACCCAGGACGGTTCGAGCGTGGCGAACCTCAAGACCATGAAGGGCATCAAGTACCGCACCGACGTCAACGACCCGACGAATCCCGACTCGCTCTGCCTGATCGTCAACACGACGGGCACGATGAACCAGTACTTCGCCTGGGCCGGCGAGTTCGCCACGGCGGGCGTGCCCGGCGCGCTCTCCTACATCGAGAAGGGTCAGGCGGTGCCGACGCCCGTGCAGTTCGCCGACTACGAGGGGACCATGGGCGCCGTCGATCCGTCGACCCTGACGTGGAACACCAAGCTCAAGCCCGTGCTGAACGACGTGACGATCCGCCAGGCCTGCGCCATGGCGATCAACCGCAAGACCTTCCACACGGTGGTCGCCGGCGGGGTCCAGCCGATATCGGACGGCATCTACAAGACGTCGTCGCCCTACTACCGCAACCCCCACTACCCGTCCTACAACCCGAAGAAGGCCAAGGAACTGGTCGACGCCTACAAGGCCAATCACAAGGTCTCGACGGTCGGCTTCGTGATGGACTACATCGCCGGCAGCGCGTCGTCGGCGAAGGGCTTCGCGTTCCTGTCCCAGCAGCTCCAGGCGGTCGGCATCACGGTGACCCCGCGGCCGCTGACCCAGTCGACGCTGATCGAGAACGTGATCCTCGGGCAGTACGACTGCGCGGACTGGATCCAGTTCGGCGGCGTCGACCCGGCCCTCAACTACGTCTGGTTCGTCTCACAGCCCGCGACGGCGTCGCCGGCCCAGGGAGGCCTCGGACTCCCCGCCCTGCCCGCGAACACCTTCATCGCCGGCGCGGTGAATTTCGCGCACCTGGGCGACCCGGTCGTCGAGTCGGCCATGCTCAACGCGCTCGCGTCACCGGCCAACTCGGGCCAGTTGCGCTCCCTGTGGGCGAAGGTGAACCAGCAGTTCGCCAAAGACATCCCGTACCTGTTCCTGACCTTCGTCGTGACGGGCTGGGCGGCTCGGGACAACATCCAGAACTGGGCCTACGCCACCGCGGGCGACGGGACGACGCGCTGTCTGAACCCCGACCTGGGCTCGACCCGGTGGGATCAGATCTGGATCAAGTAATCGCGGCCTCGCTGGGCGCCGCGCGCACGTGGCCCCGAACGTCTCGCCACCACGCGAGCGTGGTCACCGTAAGTACCGCCGATGTGATCGCCATTACCGTGAAGGGCAGCGCCTCGTTGATCGTGAAGAGGTAACCCGACACGCTCGCGGCGATGGCCAGCGAGGCGGTGTTGGCGGTCGCGTAGAGGCCCTGGCGTCGCCCGAGCTCACGCGAGTCCGCGCCCTGGGTGAGCAGCGACGAGATGGACGGCATCGACAGCGACGTGCCGATTGACTCGAGCGATCCCAGCAGGAGCAGCGCGACGTTGTTGTGGATGTGCGGGTAGAGCGAGAGGAAGAAGGCGACGTTGAGCAAGCCGAGCAAGGCCGTCACGCGTCGATTCGCGTGGTCGGCGAGCCATCCGCCGGCTCGGCTGAGCGCGACCCAGGGGACGCTAAAGAGGGTCCAGCTCAGCCGGATCTGCAGGGTGGAGGCGTGGTGCGCGTGCATCAGGAGGCTCCAGCACGCCTCGTAGACGCCGATCGCGAGGCCCGTCGCGCTCGCCGCGGTCAGCGAGCCGAGCACTTGGGGCGTCCACTGGAGCTTGGGCAGTGGCAGCGAGGTGTCCACGACGTCGCCGAGCGAGATGCGGCCCGTCTGGACCGCGGCGAGCAGGCTGATGACCCCGGTCACGAAGAAGGCCCAGCCGAGGGTGCGCACCGACGCCACGACGCCGACGACCGGTCCGATGGCGATCCCGAGCAGCTGGGCGGCCATGATCCGCGAGACCGCTCGGCCCCGTTCGGACTCGGGGAACAGGGCCGATACCGCCGAGAGCGATGCGACCTCGATGGCGCCGGCCGCCGCACCCTGGAAGCCGCGGGTCAGCGCGAACCACGGTGCGGCCACCGGGAGGAGGTAGGTCATGCTCGCGAGGCCGTAGACGACGAGGCTCGCGATGAGGATCGGGCGCCGACCGAAGCGGTCGGCCAGGTGGCCGAGCGCGAACTGGGTGGCCACGCCGGCGACGAAGAAGGCGGCCATGATGAAGCCGATGACCGTGGGCGTGCCGCCGCGGTGCTCGAGGAAGAGCGGGAGCAGCGGCAGGCCGAGGGTCGCGCCCATCCACTGCAGCGCCACGATCACCGTCAATCGGTTGAGCGTCTGATTGGCGGTCGTCGTTGACACGGCTTCGACGCTAGCGGTCGGCCTGGCGTCTCCGGGCTAGAGGAGCCCGCTTTCGACGAGGATCAGTCCGCCCAGCACGAGATAGACCCACGGGGTGATTCGATGGGCGTTCGCCTCCCCGAAGGCGGCGACGCGCGGGTGTCGCGTCAGACGCTGCGCGCTGAGTAGAAACACGAGCTCCCAGACCGCGAAGACCGCGACGGTGAGGATCCCGTAGACGAGGCCGTCCACGCGCAGCAGGGGGATCCACACGCCGAGGTTGTCCCCGCCGAGCGCGACGGTCACGAGCACGGTGGTGAGCGCACCGCGTCGATAGGTCGCTGGTGCGTGGTGGTCGTGGTGGCGCCAGCGGTACCAGGCCATCGACCACGGCGCGACACAGAACAGTCCCGTCCAATGCACGGGTATGGCGGTGAGCACCGAGCCGACGGCGGCGGCGACGACGACAAGCATCGCGACCCCGACCGCCTGGGCCCACGCGACGCGCCGGAATCGCGCGGGGTCGGTGACGAGCAGCTGGGCGGCGAAGGCGAAGTAGTTATCGAACATCGTGCCCACGAAGGCGACCGAGGACAGGACGACGACGTCGAGAACCGAGTGCACGGGCCGACCTTACTGGTGGGCAACCGAAACGACGGAACGGCCCCCACTAAGGTAAACACGGAGGTTTCCCCATGATTCGACACGTCGCGGCACCGACACCCGAACAGCTCGAGACGGCTCGCGAGGTCATCGCGCGCTATCTCGTTCCGACTCCGGCCGTGACGCTGAACATGCGCGACCGCCTGGTCACCGCGAAGCTCGAGGGCCTGCAGGTCACGGGATCGTTCAAGGTGCGAGGAGCGCTCAGCGCCATCGACGCGGCGCACCGAGAGGACCCCTCGGGTGCAGTGATCACGTCGTCAGCCGGCAACCACGGTCTGGGCATCGCCCACGCGTCGATGCTGCTCGGCGTGCCGGCCACGGTCGTCGTGCCCGCGAACGCCTCCATCGCGAAGGTCCAGAAACTGCGCCGCTACGACATCGAGCTGATCCAGGTCGGCTCCAGCTACGACGAGGCTCAGGCGCACGCGCTCGAGTTGGCGAGCCAGCGGGGCATCCGCTACATCTCGCCCTTCAACGACACGAGCGTCATCGCGGGCCAGGCCACGGTCTTTGACGAACTCATCGAGCAGGTGCCCGACCTCGAGCACCTCGTGGTGCCGGTGGGCGGTGGCGGCCTGATCTCGGGCGTACTGCTGTCGCGCGAGGCCCACGGCCGGGGCGACGTGCGAATCACGGGCGTCCAGCCCGAGGAGAGCGCCGCGATGTACCACGTGCTGCGCGGCACGCCCATGGAAGAGGTGGTGCACCACGAGACGATCGCCGACGGGCTGGCGGGTGGCGGCGACGACGGCGCGGTGACCAACGAGCTGATCGCGCGCTTCGGCGTGCCGCTCGTGCTCGTGCCCGAGGTCGCGATCCGCCACGGGGTCCGCGAGGTCGCGGAGAACTCGGGCCTGGTGATGGAGGGCTCGGCGACCACGGCCTACGCCGCCATCACGGCCGACGTGGTCGGAGACGCGACCTCGCGAATCGGCTTCATCGCCAGTGGCCGCAACATCGCCCACGAGCTGTTCATCGAGTTGCTCGGCACGGCCTGAGCGACGTCGTCCAACCCGCTGTTCACTAGGGTGGACGCATGGCATTTTCCAAGCGGGCGGGCGCCATCGCGCTGGTCGTGGTCGCCGTCGCGCTGACGGTGACGGGCATCGTCCTGGCGGCAACCGACACCAATCCTGGCTCGAGCACGGCTGACAACCTGGCGCTCAACGGGTATCCGCCCCGAACGGCCGACCTCGCCGTCGCCATCACGACGGGCCAGGCCTATTCGGTCAACGCCGACGTAAAGGTCAATTTCGTGACCAACAGCGTCGACGCGACGGTGCACGTGCCCTTCGCCTTCTCGTCGCTCAACGCGGACCTGCGCCTGGTCCACCGGCACCTCTACGCGGGCCTGTCGAACCTGCAGTCGATTGTCGGGCGCTCGTGGATCAGCACCCCGATGAAGACGCCGTCGCTCTACGGCTACTCCCTCGAGCTGACCAAGCCCGACATCGCGCTCATCTCGGGCTACACCCGCAAGACGGTCACGACCTCGGGAACGGTGACGACCTACAACTTCTACCGCGACCACACGACGATCCGCGCGCCGGCCGGGCTGCCCGTGACGCTGCCCACCCTCGCCACCGTCGACTTCAGCATCTCGGTGGGTAGTCAGGGCGAGGTGACGGGGCTCGGGCTGACGGTCACCTCGAAGCGCTCGACGGCCTCGATCACCGTCACGGTGCTGTCCTACAACCAGCGCACGCCGATCAGCGCGCCGCCGGCGAAGGACGTCGTGCCGGTCACCAAGTCGATCCTGAAGAAGTTGTTCGGCTCGACGTCGTCGATCCCGTCGCTCATCTCGCCCCAGAACGTCGCGGCGATGGGCCAGATTCGACTCAGTTAATCTTCGGGCGTGACCGACGCCCGACCCGAACCACGCTGGCCCGCATCCCTGGCGCTCGTCGTGTGCATCGTGCTCTACGTCGTGCTACCCAGCCGGCTGGTGATCGGCCCGCGCTGGCTCGTGCCGGTGCTGATCGTCCTGCCGCTGATCCCGCTGTCGCTGCGCCGCCACCGCCACCCCAATGAGTCGCCGCTCGTCCGTCAGGTCACCATCGTCCTCATCGCCTTGATCAGCGTGGCCAACGTGATGTCGATGGCCCTGCTCGTGCACCACCTGCTCACGAGCGCGGTCACCCAGGGTCGCGAGCTGGTCTATTCGGCGGTCTCGATCTGGATCACCAACGTCGTCATCTTCGGCCTGTGGTTCTGGGAGATCGACCGGGGCGGTCCGCACCGCCGGGCGGGCCACACGACGGCCTGGCCCGACCTGCAGTTCCCCCAGATGGAGAATCCGCAGTTGGCGCCACCGGACTGGTATCCGCACTTCACCGACTACCTCTACACGTCCTTGGCCAACGGGACGAGCTTCGCCCCCGCGGACGCCATGCCGCTGAGTGCGCGCGCGAAGGCCCTCTTCGCCGCTGAGTCCGTCGTGTCGCTGGTCACGTTCGCGGTGGTCGCCGCCCGGGCCGTGAATATCCTGCGCTGACTCAGCCCATCAGCCGTTCGACCCACTCGCCCGCGCGGCTCGGTGCGTCGTGACGGCGCTCGTGGTGGTCGGCCCAGGTCGCCGCCCCGAGACCGGCGTTGATGCCGAGCCAGCGCAGTGGCTCGCACTCCCAGCGCCGCGAGTGGTGTTGGACGAAGGGCAGGCGCGTGAAGTCGGTCTCGGTCTCGGGGTCGACGAGCAGGTCGGCCATGGCGGTCGCCGCGACGCGACTGAGCACGACCCCGTCGCCGGTGTAGCCACCGACACTGCCGAGGCCCGTGTGACGGTCGAGCACGACCGACGGCGCGTGGTCGCGCGGCATGGCGAGTGGGCCGCCCCAGCGGTGCGTGACCGTGCCCGCCAGGGTGGGGAACAGGTCGCGCAGCGTCGACTCGAGCAGCCCGAAGACCTTGTGACTGTGGTCGAAGCGCGGCTCGACCGTGGAACCGAAGTGATACGGGGCGCCGCGTCCGCCAAAGGCGATCCGGTCGTCGGCCGTGCGCTGGCCGTAGATGATCAGGTGTCGCCCGTCGGCGAAGGTCTCGTAGTCGGCGAACCCGACCTCGTCCCAGAAGGCGGCGCCGAGCGGCTCGGTGGCGATCATGAGCGAGTACAGCGGGACCACCGATCGGCGCGAGCCGGCGAGTGTTGGCGTGTAGCCCTCGGTCGCGCGCACGACGTAGGTGGCGTGGACCGAGCCGTTCGTGGTCACCACGGTGGCGCGCCGCGACGCGTCACCGGCCACGATCCGGGTGACCGCCGTCTCTTCGACGATGGTCGCACCGGCGCGTTCGACGGCGCGTGCGAGGCCCCGGACGAGCTTGGCGGGGTGCAGGCGCGCGCAGTGGGGCGTGAAGAGCGCACCGCGGGCGTGGGTGACCGCGCCGCGCTCGCGCGCCTCGTCCTCGCCGAGCCACTGCACGTCCGTCGCACCGGCGGCGCGCAGCTCATCGAACTCGGCATGAAGGCGTGACATCTGCACGTCGCTACGGGCGAACACCAGCGTGCCGCCGCGCACGAAGTCGGCGTCGATGCCGTCGGCCGCGGCCGCGTCGCCGAGGTCCTCGACGGCCCGCTCGAGGGTGAGCCGCAGGTGGGTCGCGGCGTCGTCGCCGTAGGCGTCGCGCACCGCCGCGGCGCTCTGGGGGTAGAGGGCCGACGCCCAGCCGCCGTTGCGCCCCGACGCCCCGAAGCCGCAGACTTCCTTCTCGATGACGAGCACGCGCAGGCTCGGGTCGCGGCGCAGTGCTTCACGGGCCGTCCATAGGCCCGTGAAGCCGCCACCGATGATGGCCACGTCCACGTCGGCGTGAGCGTTCAGGGCCGGTCGGGCCGTGACCTCCTCACCCATCGTGGACCACCAGAGCGAGTCTGGCGGTCGCATTAGTACTGCCGCTGGGACGCTCCAGTGAAGACCTCGCGGAGCACACCGACCATGAAGTCGATGTCGTCGCGCGTCGAGATGAGCGGCGGCGCGAGCTGCACGACCGGGTCGCCCCGGTCGTCCGAGCGGCAGATCAGGCCGCGCCGGAACATCTCGGGTGAGACGTAGCCGCGCAGTAGGCGCTCCGCTTCGTCGCCCGACCAGCCCTGCTTGGTCTCCTGGTCCTTGACGAGTTCGACACCCCAGAAGTAGCCGGTCCCGCGAATGTCGCCGACGATGGGAATGTCGCGCAGCGCGAGCAGGCTCTCGTGGAAGTACTCCTGGTTCGCCTGGACGTTCTCGATGACGTGCTCGGTCTCCATGATCTCGATGCTCTTGAGTGCCACGGCGCACGAGAGCGGGTGGCCCGCCCAGGTGAAGCCGTGCTGGAAGGCCGTGTCGTCGTGCTGGAACGGCTCGGCGATCCGGTCCGAGACGATCATCGCGCCCAGTGGCGCGTACCCCGCGGTGATGCCCTTGGCCGCGGTGATGATGTCGGGCACGTAGTCGTACTTCTGGCCGCCGAACCAGGTCCCGATCCGGCCGAAGGCGCAGATCACCTCGTCCGAGACGAGCAGCACGCCGTACTTGTCACAGATCTCGCGGACCCGCTGCCAGTAGCCCGGGGGCGGCGTGAAGCAGCCGCCGGCGTTCTGGACGGGCTCGAGGAATACTGCCGCGATCGTCTCGGGCCCCTCGCGAAGGATGGCCTCTTCGATCTGGTTGGCCGACCACAGTCCGAAGGCGACGATGTCGTCAGCGTGCTCGGTCGCCCGATAGAAGTTGGTCGGCGGCACCTTGACGGCGCCGGGGACCAGCGGCTCGAACTGCTTGCGGTAGCCCTCTAGCGAGGTGATGGTGAGCGCCCCCATCGTGGTGCCGTGGTAGGCGATGTCGCGGCTGATCACCTTGTAGCGGTCGGTCTCGCCGCGCAGGCGGTGGTACTGACGGGCCAGCTTCCAGGCGCTCTCGACCGCTTCGCCTCCACCAGTGGTGAAGAAGACTCGATTGAGGTCGCCGGGGGCCAGGCTCGCCAGCTTCTCGGCCAGCTCGATCGCCTTGGGGTGCGCGTAGGTCCACAGCGGGAAGAACGCCAGCTCCTTCATCTGCGCGGCGGCCGCCTCGGCAATGTCGGCGCGGCCGTGGCCGAGCGCGTTGGTGAACAGGCCCGACAGGCCGTCAAAGTACTCGACACCGTTGGCGTCGTAGACCCGTGTTCCTTCGCCGCGCACCATGATCGGCACTTCGTTTGACTCCGAGTACGCGCCCATCCGCGACATCTGCAACCACAGATTGCGGCGAGCACGCTCGGAGTACGCATGGCTCTCGTGTTTCGGATCGTTGACGGCGATGCCGTCTGAGATGATTTCGTGCAAGGTCACTTCGTCCCCCATGTGTAGGTCTGCTTTGAAAGTTTCAAATACAGAAAGGTTTCAACTTCGGTCACCCCAGGGATGCTCCGAATGGCGTCGTTGAGAAGGTGCACCAGGGCCGCGTCATCGACGGCGATGACCTCGGCGATGATGTCGAAACTGCCCGCGGTCATAACCACGTAGTTGGCCTCGTCGATCGCGGCGACCCGATCGGCGACCAGGCGCACGTCGCCGTGCACCCGGATGCCGATCAGTGCCTCGCGGCCGTAGCCGAGCTGCAACGGGTCCGTGATGGCCACGATCTGCATGACGCCCATGTCGCGCAGCCGCTGGACCCGTCGGCGCACGCCCGCTTCGGAGAGCCCGACCTCGCCGGCGATCGCGCCGTAGGCGCGCCGGCCGTCCACCTGGAGGTGGCTGATGATCTGGCGATCGATGTCGTCCAGGCCATTCGTCGTGGCGACCACTTCGAGCCGCGCGTGGTCGGAGACCGATGCCTTCCTCGCGTTCTTGGTCGTCTGTCGCTTTGAAGTTGCTGGCATTGGTCGCTCCCGGTCCTCGCACTGAACCAGTGCTCGAACTGCGGATACGTACAGTATATGCACACTTCACGACGGAATGCGTCGTGAAAGTGGTAAGTGATGACTTATTTCTTACATATGACCTTGCGCACGGTCGCACAATCTGGCAGAGTGTCACTGGTGTTACGTGGTCAGTACTGGATTCAGGAGGGGTGGGCATGCGTCGTTTGGCAAATTTCATAGGGGGCGAATACGTTGCGCCGAAGAGCGCGAAGTACGCCGAAGTCTTCAATCCGGCGACGGGCCAGCCCTTCGCCGAGATGCCCGTTTCTGACGCGGCGGACGTCGACTATGCGGTCAACGTCGCCGCGAAGGCCTTCCAGTCGTGGCGGCGCACCACGCCGTCCCAGCGCAGCCTGGCGCTGCTCAAGATCGCCGACGTGCTCGAACAGCACGCCGACGAGCTCGTGGCCATTGAGTCCGAGAACACGGGCAAGATCCTCTCGCTCACCCACAGCGAAGAGGTCCCCCCGATGCTGGACCAGATCCGCTTCTTCGCCGGCGCCGCGCGCCTGCTCGAGGGCCGCGGCGCCACCGAGTACATGGAGGGCATGACGAGCTACGTCCGTCGCGAGCCCATCGGGGTCTGCGGCGCGGTGACGCCGTGGAACTACCCGATGATGATGGCGGTGTGGAAGTGGGCGCCGGCCCTCGCGGCGGGCAACACCATGGTGCTCAAGCCCGGCGACTCGACGCCCGCGTCGACGCTCTACATGGCTGAGCTCATGGCCCAGGTCCTGCCCGAAGGCGTCTTCAACGTGGTCTGCGGTGACCGCGACACCGGCCGCGCGCTCGTCGAGCACCGCGTGCCGGCGATGGTGTCGGTGACCGGGTCGGTGCGCGCGGGCATGGAGGTTGCCTCCACCGCATCAAAGACGCTCAAGAAGGTGCACCTCGAGCTCGGCGGCAAGGCACCGGTCATCGTCTTTGACGACGTGGACCTGGCCGCGGCCGTCGAGGGCATCGCGATCGCGGGCTACTTCAACGCCGGCCAGGACTGCACGGCGGCGACCCGGGTGCTCGTCGCCTCCAAGGTCTACGGCGACTTCGTGGACGCCCTGGCCGAGCAGGCCAAGCACACGGTCATCGGCAAGCCCGACAACGCCGACGCGCTCTTCGGGCCCGTCAACAACGTCAACCAGCTGGCGCGGGTCACGGGCTTTCTCGAGCGCGTACCGAGCCACGCCTCGGTCGCCGCGGGCGGCTCGCAGGTCGGCGACGAGGGGTTCTTCGTCGCGCCGACGGTGGTCGCCGGGCTGCACCAGGACGACGAGATGATCCAGAACGAGATCTTCGGACCGGTCATCACGGTCCAGAAGTTCAATGACGACGCAGAAGCCCTGGCCTACGCGAACGGGGTCGACTACGGCCTGGCGTCATCGGTGTGGACCGCGAACCACGGCCGCGCGATGCGCTTCACGCGCGACCTCGACTTCGGCTGCGTCTGGGTCAACACCCACATTCCGCTGGTGGCCGAGATGCCCCACGGCGGCTTCAAGAGTTCGGGTTACGGCAAGGACCTGTCGGTCTACGGCTTCGAGGACTACACGCGCATCAAGCACGTGATGCACAACATCGAGATGTAACCGTCAGTTCACGGTGTTGAACTGACGGGGCGGTTTTGGGGTGATAGGCCTTGTCCATGACTCAGGGGTCGTGGCGAGGGGGGGAGTGGCTTCGGCCACGCAGAAGGCAGTCGGGGGGACGTACATGAGCATTGGGGCGACGAAGGCTACCGAGTCCAAGCCGCGAGGCGCGCGGGGACCGGGCCGAGCGGGCAGGATTGCCAATCTGGAGTCCGCCGACGTCGAGTTCATCAACGTCACCAAGACGTTCAATGACGCGAACGCGGTGGACGACCTGAACCTGCGCGTGGAAGCGGGGGAGTTCTTCAGCCTCCTCGGGCCGTCGGGTTGTGGCAAGACGACGTCGCTGCGCATGCTGGGCGGCTTCGAGGACCCCACCAAGGGACGGATCCTGCTCGGCGGCCAGGACGTGACCAACCTGCCGCCCTATCGCCGCGACGTCAACACGGTCTTCCAGTCCTACGCGCTCTTCCCGCACCTCAATGTCTACGAGAACGTCGCGTTCGGCCTGCGCCGCCAGCGCATCGAGAAGAACGAGATCAAGCGGCGCGTCGGCGAGATGCTCGAGATCGTCGACCTGCCCAACTACGAAAAGCGTCAGTCGTCCCAGCTCTCGGGTGGCCAGCAGCAGCGCGTGGCCCTGGCGCGTGCGCTCGTCAACCAGCCCAAGCTGCTGCTGCTCGACGAGCCGATGTCGGCCCTCGACGCGAAGCTTCGCCGCCAGATGCAGATCGAGCTCAAGCGCATCCAGACCCAGGTCGGCATCACCTTCCTCTACGTCACCCACGACCAGGAGGAGGCGATGACGATGTCGGACCGCCTGGCGGTCATGTGGCACGGTCGCATCGAGGGGATGGGCACGCCCAAGGACGTCTACGACAGCCCGACCACCGAGTTCGTGGCGTCATTCCTCGGGGCGTCGAACTTGCTCGCGGGCTCTATCGTCTCAACCTCGGGTTCGCGCACCACCATCGCGATCGACGGCGGCGGGACCATCGTCGTGCCCGCGGACCACGTCCCCGACCTCGGCGGGAGCACGGCGGTCAAGGTTGGCGTTCGCCCCGAGAAGATCGGCATCCTGCCGGCGGACGCCGTCGTCGCCTCCGACCACAACTCCATTGGCGGGCGCGTACGCGTGTCGACCTTCACCGGCGTGGGCAACCAGTACATCGTCGAGACGAACCTCGGGGTCGAAGTCACGGCCTACGCCCAGAACATCGGCCACCAGCTGGCCCCGCGCAGCGGCGATGAGGTCATCCTCAGCTGGCCCGTCGAGCACACTTTCACCGTCAAACCACTACCAACAACCGTAGAAATCAATGAAACAGAGGGGGACTAACCATGTCAGAGGAGTTCAAGGTTTTTGATCAGAGCGGCGGCATCGACCCGTCGTTCTGGCGTGGACTCACCGAGCAGCGCTTCTCGCGTCGCGGCTTGATGAAGGCTGCGGGCGCCGGCGCGGGGGCGTCGCTGCTGCTCTCGAGCGGTGCGGGTGCGACGGCACTGCCCAACAAGAACGTGGGTACCGCCAAGTGGTGGTCGAAGCAGAAGCTGCATCACACGGTCAACTTCGCGAACTGGCCCCTCTACATCGACGTCCTGAACGGCAAGCACTTGTCGCTGCAGCACTTCACCCAGACCACGAAGATCAAGGTCAACTACTACGAGGTCATCCAGGACAACGCGTCCTTCTACGCCAAGATCCGTCCGTCGCTCGCGGCGGGCCAGTCGACGGGTTACGACATCGTCGTCATGACCAACAACAACCCCGAGCTGGGCTACCTGATCCAGAACGGCTGGCTCGTGCCGCTGGACCACAAGTTGATGACGAACTTCAATAAGTACGCGGGACCACTCGTCAAGAGCCCGTCGTGGGACCCGGGCAACAAGTACACGATGGCTTGGCAGTCGGGCTGGACCTCGGTCGCCTACAACGCCAAGCACGTGAAGAACCCCGGCGACAGCATCCAGATCCTGTTCGATAAGAAGTACGCGGGCAAGATCGGCATGCTGTCGGACCCCTTCGAGCTGGGCAGCGCGGGCTTGCTCGCCATCGGCGTCGAGCCGTTCTCCTCGACCGAGAAGGACTGGGCGAAAGCGGCCAAGAAGCTCCAGACCCAGCGCAGTGACGGCCTGGTCGCCGCGTACTACGACCAGAGCTACATCCAGCACCTCAAGAACGGCGACACCGTCGTCTCGCAGTGCTACTCGGGCGACATCTTCCAGGCCAACTTGAACTCCAAGTACAAGGACCTCGTCCTCATGGTCCCCAAAGAGGGGCTCATGCTCTGGACCGACAACATGGCGATTCCGCTCTACGCCCAGAATCCACTCGACGCGATGAAGCTGATGGACTTCTACTACAGCCCGATGACCCAGGCGGTCGTGGAGTACTACAACGACTACATCTGCCCGGTTCCCTCGGCCAAGCAGCAGTTGATCCACCCGACCGGCTGGGACGCGGCCGCGCTCAAGGCGATGGCGCCGTCGATCGGCCTCGCGACGTCGGTGACCGCCGACTCGCCGTCGGTCTTCCCGACGCCCGATCGGGTCAAGTTGTCCAAGAACTACTACCCCTTTAAGAATCAGGAGGAGATCAACGCGTGGAACAACTTGTTCCTCCCGATCACGCAGGGGGCGTAGCACCACGGCGTACTCGGCGAGTAGGTAGGGCGCTCGCGCCCTACCTACTCAGCCTGCCGTCGGGCCTGTGGCTCCTCCTGCTGTTCCTCGTGCCGCTGGTCTTGATGCTTTCGTTGTCACTGAAGACGTGCAGCCCCTCGACCGGGGCGTGCGTGATGGCCTGGCACTGGGGCGAGTTCTCCAGTGAGATGAGCCTCTACCACCAGGAGTTCATCACGAGCCTGTACTTCGCGGCCGCCGCGACGGTGGTCGACCTGATCATCTCGTTTCCGATCGCCTACTGGATCGCCTTCTACGGCGGCCGTCGCAAGAACTTCTTCTTGCTCATGCTCCTCGTGCCGTTCTTCGTCTCGTTCGTCATCCGCACGATCGTGTGGGAGTTCGTGCTCTCCAACAACGGGGTGATCCTCGGGGCGCTCAAGCACATCCACCTGCTGCCGTCGGGCTTTCACATCTTGGGCACGAGCTACGCAGTGATGGCGGGCTTGGCCTACAACTACCTTCCCTTCACGGCGCTGCCGCTCTACGTGGCCCTCGAGCGGATCGACCGCCGGGTGCTCGAGGCGGCCTACGACCTCTACGCCACCAAGCGGGTCGGCTTCATGAAGGTCATCATGCCCCTCGCCGTGCCCGGCATCTTCGCCGCCTTCCTGTTGACGTTCATCCCCATGTTCGGTGACTACGTCAACCAGGAGATCCTCGGCGGGACCTCCAACACGATGATCGGCACCGTGATCCAGAATCAGTTCCTGGTCACGCTGGACTACGCCGGGGGCGCGTCGCTGTCGGCGATCCTGCTCGTCGTGGCCCTGCTCGGCATCTTCCTCTACGCCCGGCTCCTGGGCTCGCGAACGATCGAGCAGTACCTATGACCCTGCTCGACCAACCCGCCGCGGCACTGGCGCCCCAGGCGCACCCGACCAAGAAGCGCCGCTGGACCCGGTTCGTCCTGCCGGCCTACTCCTGGCTCGTCATCGCCTACCTGGTGTTCCCGATCGTCATCATGATCTTCTACAGCTTCAACAAGACGATCGGCAGCATGCAGCTGGTGAGCTTCTCGTGGAACGGCTTTACGTCCCAGTGGTATCACCAGTGGAGCAACGTGCCGGGGCTCACCGCCTCGTTCTGGCTCTCGATCCGCCTCGCGCTCGTCAGCACGCTCATCGCGACGGTGCTCGGCACGATGCTCGCCATCGCGCTCGTGCGCTACCGCCCGCCCCGGTTCCGGGGCAAGGGCGCCTTCGAGCAGGTGATCTTCTTGAACATCGCCGCGCCGGAGATCGTCATGGGAGCGTCGCTGCTCGGACTCTTCGTCACGTTCAACATCGGACGAGGCTTCCTGACCCTGGTGCTCGCGCACGTCATGTTCTCGATCGCCTACGTGACGGTGACGGTGCGCGCGCGGCTCGCCGGCTTTGACACCGCGCTCGAAGAGGCCGCTTACGACCTGGGGGCGACCCCCGCGGTGACCTTCACGCGGGTGACCTTGCCGCTCATCATGCCCGGCGTGCTCGCCGGCGCGCTGATGGCCTTCGCCATCTCGATCGACGACTTCGTGACGTCGAACTTCCTCAGTGGCACGAGCGTGCCGTTCCCCGTGTGGGTGTTCGGCGCGACCCGGGTGGGCATCCCGCCACAAGTGTTCGTCTTTGGCACCGCGATCTTTACCGTTGGGATCGCCTGCGCGATCTTGAGTATTGTGCTCGCGCGTAAGAAGGCGTAGTCGGAGCCAACGAGGGCACCGCAATCGGTAAATTAGGATGAATTTCATGAAAATAGGCGTTCCGAAGGAAATCAAGACTGACGAAAATCGCGTGGCACTCACCCCGGCGGGTGCCCGCGAGCTCACCGGTGCGGGCCACCAGGTGCTCATCGAGCGTGGTGCGGGAGTTGGTTCGTCGATCAGCGACGCCGACTACGTCGCCAATGGCGCCACCATCGTCGACGACGTCGACGATGTCTGGGCCGACAGCGACATGATCATGAAGGTGAAAGAGCCGATCGCGGCCGAGTACCCGCGGCTCGCGGCGCACAAGAACCAGGTCCTCTTCACGTACTTGCACCTCGCCGCGTCGCGCGAGTGCACCGACGCCCTGGTGGCCTCGAACAACGTCGCCATCGCGTACGAGACGGTCCGACTGCGTGACAACTCCCTGCCGTTGCTCACGCCGATGAGCGAAGTCGCCGGTCGGATGGCGCCCTTGATGGGTGCGCACCACCTCATGCGCCCCGGCGGCGGCCACGGCTCGCTGATCAGCGGTGTCCCGGGCGTCGCGCCGGTCAACGTCGTCGTGATTGGCGCCGGTGTGGCGGGTCTCGCCGCGGCGACCCTCGCCGTGGGCCTGCACGCCAACGTGAAGATCCTTGACCGGAACCTCGACCGGCTGCGCCGGGTGGACCACCACTTCGACGGCCGCCTTGAGACGATCGCCTCGTCGACGCTGAGCCTCGAGGAGGCCTGCATCGGCGCCGACATCGTCATCGGTGCCGTCCTCGTCGTCGGCGCGAAGGCCCCCAAGCTGGTGAGCAACGACCTCGTCGCCAAGATGCGCGAGGGCTCGGTCCTCGTGGACATCTCGGTGGACCAGGGCGGGTGCTTCGAGGCGACCCGACCGACGACGCACTCGGACCCGGTCTTTGAGGTGAACGGTTCGATCTTCTACTGCGTGGCCAACATGCCCGGCGCGGTGCCCAACACCTCGACCGCGGCGCTCGCCAACGCGACCCTGCCCTACGCGATGGAGCTGGCCCACCACGGGTGGCGCGAGGCCGTCCTGGCCGACGACGCGCTGGCCGAGGGAGTCAACACGGTCAACGGTTCGATCACCTACGGCCCCGTGGCCGAGGCGCACGGGCTGGACTACACGCCCCTGCGCGACCTGCTGTAACAAGACCTCGCCCGCCGTCGTCACCGCGCCGTTCGCGTCGCGGTGACGACGGCGGCGCAGTCAGTGCGCTGGTGCGTCGAGGTAGGGGCAGTGTCGACAGCCCCGGTCACAGCACTGGCCCCGCCGGCGCAACGTCGAGACGGTAAGCACGACAAAACGCGTCACGGGGTCGACGTACGTCGGCTCGCCGGCGGTCACCGCGCGCTCGTGCGCGTCGATGATCGCCTGGTAATCCGGTCGACTCGGATCGCATCGCGACGGGTGCGGCCGGGGAATCGACTTGGCGGACCGCCACGCGATCACGGGGTGCGGACCAGGACCTTGCCGAACTTGCCGGGCTCGGCGAAGTAGTCGTAGGCCGCCGCGATGTCGGCCAGGTCGAACGTCCGCGCGACGGGTACCCGCAGGCGTTGCGCCGCCCAGTCGTCGAGCAGGTCGGCGCGCACGCGTCCGATCACGAGCGCCTTCTCCTCGCGCGAGCGCGCGCGCAGCGTCGAGCCGGTGATCGTGGCGCGCCGGCTCATGACGGTGCGCAGGTCGACCTCGACGCGCCCCCCACCACCGACGCCGATCACGACGACCCGGGCGTGCGGCGCGAGGACCGTGAGCGCGGACTGCAGGTGCGCGGCACCCACGAGTTCGATGACGACGTCGACCGGCTCGAGTGCCGCCACCTGCTCGAGCGTGACCGCCTCGGCGGCGCCGAGACCGCGGAGCTCGTCGTGGAACGCCGGTGTGCGGGTGACGGCGATCACGTGGGCGCCGAGGCGAGCGCCGATCTGCACCGCGGCGGACCCGACCCCGCCGGTGGCGCCCGAGATCAGGACCCGGTCCGTGGCGGTGGCGGCCGCCTGGGTGACCAGGGCGTCATGGGCGGTGACGAAGGCCTCGGCGAAGCCACCGGCCACGGTCAGGTCGACCGAGTCCGGGACCTCCAGCAGGTGCTCGTGGGGCACGACGCAGTGCGTCGCCTGGGCGCCCCCGCCGACGATCGCGCAGACGTGCCGGCCGACGAGGCCGGGGTCGACGCCTGGTCCGACGGCGCTGACCACGCCGGCGAGTTCGAGACCGGGGACGTCGACCGGCCAGCCCGGGGGCGCGGGGTAGAAGCCCCGGCGCTGGATGAGGTCGGCGGCGTTGACGCCGGCACCGGCCACCGCAACCAGGACGTCGCCCGGTCCCGGTTCGGGGGTCGGGCGCTCGAGGACCTCGAGTCGTCCATCGATGAGAACGGCGGCGTGCATACGGCGAGCCTAGAAGTGCCGCAGCGCTCGACGCGCAGGGTCGCACCGGTATGGTCAGGGCCATGACCGTCTACGACATTCCCGTTCGGACCTTGGCCGGCGACGATGCGTCGCTCGCCCCCTACCGGGGCCACAGCGTGCTCGTGGTGAACGTGGCCTCCAAGTGCGGCCTCACGCCGCAGTACGAAGGGCTCGAGGCCCTGCACGAGCGCTACGCCGACCGCGGGTTCAGCGTCGTGGGCTTTCCCTGCAACCAGTTCCTGGGCCAAGAGCCGGGCACGGCCGAGGAGATCCAGAGCTTCTGCTCGACCACCTACGGCGTGACGTTCCCGTTGTTCGAGAAGATCGAGGTGAACGGCGAAGGCCGCCACCCCATCTACGAGACGCTGACGGCGGTGGCTGACGGCGAGGGCCACGTCGGTGACATCCGGTGGAACTTCGAGAAGTTCCTGCTCGGACCCGACGGTTCGGTGCAGCGCTTCGCGCCGACGGTGACCCCCGAGGACCCGGTGCTGATCGCCGCCATCGAGGCGTCGCTCGCCTAGTCGGCGCGCACGCGACGCTGCAGGCGGACGTAAGTCGGGGTCACCCCGTAGGCGCGCCAGAACGAGGCCGCCGCCAGGTTGGCCGTTCGCCACGTGACGTCGGCGTAGTGAAAGCCCCTCGAGCGCGCCCGTGCCACCAACTCGTCGAGCATCGCCGTGGCGACGCCGCGTCCCCGGTGCGACGGCTCGACCACGACCGCACTGAGGTGCATCGTCCGGTCGTGTGAGCCCCGTACCGGTAGCAGGGGAAAGACGATGGCCTGGGCGACCGGCGTACCGTCGTGCTCGACGACGCCGTAGATCGTGTCGGGATCTTCGAGCGTCTCGACCAGCTCGGATGGATCGAGCGCCTCGGTGCGCGCAAAGCTCGGACCGCGCGCCTCCTCGGCGTCGAGCAGTCCGCTGAAGTGGGTGGCGAGCTCGAGGTCCTCGATCGATCCGTACCGCAACCGGTAGCCCGCCGGCCAGCGGGGGCTGGACCGTGCGGTGAGATCGAGCGAGCCGCGGCGGAACCGATGGGCGAATCCGAGCTCGAGCCACGGCTCGCGCGCGTCGGGGCGGTCGTAGGCCCAGACCTCGTGGTCCGACACCCCGTCGGCGAGCCAGTGCTCCCCGGCGAGCGCGTACAGCGAGCCCAGCGTCGCGACGCCATCGAAGGAGACCGCGTCGGGGCTGACCCACGCGCTCACGGCGCCCGACGGTCGGGCGAGCGTGGTCGCGGTCAGGTGGCCCACCAGCCGCGCCCCCTCGAGCGCGATCCAGGTGGGCGCGCGCCGGTCCCGATAGGACGCGGCGAGGTCGTCGCGATCGAGCCGGGCGTCGATGAAGGGATTTCGTTCGCTCGCGAGTCGCTGGTCGCGCGCGACCGCCTCGACGACGTCGTCCACGTCCGAGGGTGCACAGAGGCGAATGGTGGGCACGGGCCCACGTTACGGCTGTGTCAGAGTGTCGAGGTGACGCTGCGCGCAACCCTCTTTGACATGGACGGGCTCCTCATCGACTCCGAGGTCCTGTGGCACCGGGCCGAGGTCGAGATCTTCGGCTCGCTCGGCGTGCCGATCTCCCAGGAGGAAGACCGCAAGACCAAGGGCATGTTCGTCGCCGAGGTCGTCGCGTACTGGTACCAGCGCTACCCCTGGGAGGGCGCGAGCGCCGAGTCGATCGTCGCGCGGCTCCTCGATCGCGTCGGCGAGCTGGTCGAGTCCTCGGGCCGTCTGCTGCCCGGTGCGCTGCGCGCGATCGACCTCGCCGCCGAGCGCGGTCCGGTGGCGCTCGCCAGTTCGACGCCCTACGCGCTCATCGAACGCTGCCTCGCGCATTTCGAATTGCGCGAGCGCTTCGTGTCGATCAGCTCGGCCGAGACCGAGCCCTTTGGCAAGCCCCACCCGGGTGTCTTTCTCAGCGCGGCGGCGACGATCGGGATTGCCCCGACCAGCTGTCTCGTCTTTGAGGACTCCTCCGCCGGCGTCCTCGCGGCCAAGGCCGGGCAGATGTCGGTCGTCGCGGTCCCCGCGCCCCCGGACCGGGGCCTGCCGGCCTTCGCACTGGCCGACCTCGTGCTGGAATCGCTCGAGGATCTCACGGCGCAGTGGATGGACGCCGCCTTCGGCCGCTAGAGACTCAGGGCGAATCGCGACGCGCCGGGGTGCGTGAAGGCACCCGGCGGGAAGTCCTCGACGGACGCCCACCCGATCCGCGGGTAGAAGGCCAGCGCCTCGGGCTGGGCCGGACCGGTCTCGAGGTAGAGCCGCTCGTAGCCGAGCTCGCGCGCCCGCTCGACGACGGCGTCCATCAGCGCCCGCGCCACCCCGAGGCGCCGCAGGTCGGGACGCACCCAGAGTCGCTTGATCTCGCCGGCATTGAGGGCCGGATCGGCGATCGGCCGAAGCCCGACGCCGCCCGCCAGGTCACCGCCGTCGCGCGCGACGAGGAAGAGTCCCCGCGGCGGGCGCAGCTCGTCGTAGCTGAGGTGCGGCGCGTCGTCGGCGTTGCCGTAGCGGCGCTCGAGTTCGTCGACCGCGGCGTAGATGACACTCATGGAGCCGCTGGCGCCAACCGGCTCGTCGTTGATCGTGATCGGCATCGACTCACGATACGGGGAATCGGCTATCGCGGGACCGTTAGTACGATGGTTGGAACCGTCCAAGGAGCACCGTGTTTCAACCCGTCAGCGCCGACCTCGACTTCGTGGGCCTCGAAGAGGCTGAACTTGCTCGGTGGCGGGCCAACGACGTCTTCGCGCGTTCGATGGACCAGCGCCTCGGCCGCGAGCCGTGGGTGTTCTACGAGGGGCCGCCGACGGCCAACGGCAAGCCGGGGCTGCACCACGTGTGGGCGCGCATCTACAAGGACCTGTTCTGCCGATACCAGACGATGCGGGGACGCTACGTCGCGCGCCGGGCCGGGTGGGACACCCACGGCCTGCCCGTCGAGGTCCAGGTCGAGAAGCAGCTTGGCATCTCGGGCAAGCGCGCGATCATCGAAGAGATCGGCATCACCGAGTTCACGCGGCTCTGCCGCGAGTCGGTGATGACCTACGTCGGCGAGTTCGAGCGGCTGACCGAGCGCATCGGCTACTGGACCGACATGGAGAACGCCTACTTCACGTTCAACCCCTCCTACATCGAATCGGTGTGGTGGCAGCTCCAGCAGCTCTTCACGCGCGGGCTGCTCTACGAGGACCTCAAGGTCGTCCCGTACTGCCCCCGGTGCGGCACGGCCCTTTCCAGCCACGAGCTCGGCCAGCCCGGGGTCTACACCGACGAGGTCGACGAGAGCTGCTACATCCGCCTCGCGGTGACCGACGCGTCGGCCCACGACCTGCCCGGCGTCACCCACCTCGCGGTCTGGACGACCACGCCCTGGACGCTCCTGTCCAACGTCGCCGTAGCGGTGAACCCGTCGATCTCCTACGCCGTCGTGGACGG
Source organism: Actinomycetes bacterium (assembly GCA_021784205.1). The sequence goes on along the minus strand of JAJXTB010000001.1, from coordinate 43,441 downwards.
CACCGTCGTCGCCGAGGACCTCGTGGAAGCAGTCTTTGGCCCCGAGGCCCGGATCTCGGCGACGGTTCCCGGCACCGCGCTGCTGGGCCTGCACTACCAGCGCCCCTTTGACGACGTGGCGCTGCCCGACGACGTCGACGCCTGCTACGTGGTGGGCGCCGACTACGTGACGACCGACGACGGCACGGGCCTCGTGCACCAGGCCCCGGCCTTCGGCGAGATCGACCGCCAGGTGGCCCGCGAGCACGGCCTGCCGACGGTCAACCCCGTGGGGCCCGACGGCACGTTCACCTCGGCGATCCCGTGGCTCGAGGGCCGCGACGTGCGCGAGGCGAACCACGCGATCAACGACGAGCTGGAGCGCCGCGGCCTGCTGCTGCGGCGCATGGACTACACCCACGCCCTGCCGCACTGCTGGCGCTGCGGCACCGTGCTGATCTACTGGGGCAAGCCGAGCTGGTACATCGCCACGAGCCGGTTCAAAGAGGCGATGATGGCCGAGAACGCGACCATCGACTGGCACCCGGCGCACATCCGCGACGGTCGATTCGGCGAGTGGCTCGCCAACAACGTCGACTGGGCGCTCTCGCGAGACCGCTTCTGGGGCACGCCACTGCCGATCTGGCGCTGCGAGGACAACCACCTGACCTGCATCGGCTCGCGCGCCGAGCTCGGCGAGCTGGCGGGGCGGGACCTGAGCGACCTCGATCCGCACCGGCCCTACATCGACGACGTCGTCTTCGACTGCCCGACCTGCGGCCAGGTGGCCCGGCGGGTCGAGCCCGTCATCGACGCCTGGTTCGACTCGGGGGCGATGCCCGCCGCCCAGGTGGGGTTCCCCCACGTGGCGGGATCGGCCGAGGCCAAGCAGTTCCCCGCCCAGCTGGTGGCCGAGGCCATCGACCAGACCCGGGGCTGGTTCTACTCGCTGCTCGCGGTGAACACCCTCATCTTTGGCGGCACGCCCTACCAGCACGTGCTCTGCCTGGGTCACATCGTCGACGAGCAGGGCCGCAAGATGAGTAAGTCCGTTGGCAACGTCATCGACCCGTGGGAGGTCCTCTCGACCCGCGGCGCCGACCCCCTGCGCTGGTGGATGTTCTCCCAGGGATCGCCCTGGACGTCGACCCGGGCGAGCCTCGGCGCCATCGACCACTCGCTGCGCGAGACGCTGGCGACGCTCTGGAACACCTTCAGCTTCTTCACGACCTACGCGGCGTTGAACGGGTTCGACCCCGCTGACCCGGCGACGCCGCCGGCCGCCGAGCGCAACGACATGGACCGCTGGATCCTCACGCGCCTGGAGACCACGACGATCGTCGTCACCGCGGCCCTCGACGGGTACGAGCCGCTCGGGGGGACCGACGCGCTCGCCTCGCTCATCGACGACCTGTCGAACTGGTACGTCCGTCGGAGCCGCCGCCGCTTCTGGCGCACCGACCCGGACGCCCCGGCGTCGGACTCGCTGGCCGCGCACGCGACACTGCTCACCGTGCTCCAGCGCATCACGCTGCTCATCGCCCCGTTCACACCCTTCGTCGCCGAGCGGCTCTACCGGGCGCTCAACGAGGTCGACGACACGGCCTCAGTGCACCTCGACGACTGGCCGACGGCCGACAGTGGGCTCATCGACGAGGAGCTCGAGCGATCGATGGTGGCCGCGCGGCGGCTCACCTCGCTCGGACGCGCCGCGCGCGCCGAGGCGGGCATCAAGGTCCGCCAGCCCCTCGCCCGGGCCCTCGTGTTCCTGCCGAGCGACTCGCCGCGCCCGCCCTCGGGCGTGGTCGAGGACGAGCTCAACGTCGACGTCCTCGAGTACGGCACGGAACTGGCCGAGGTGCTGAGCTTCGAGCTGGTGCCCAACTTCCGCGCCGTTGGCCCGCGCCTCGGCGAGGGCGTCAAGGAACTGCGTCCGGCGCTCGCCGCGCTCGACCCGGCCGCCGCCGCCGCCGCGCTCGACGCGGGCGAGACGGTGCGCGTGACGCTGTCGACCGGCGTCTTTGACCTCGGGCCGGAGGATCTGGAACTGCGCGTGCGCAGCCAGGGCGGGTTCGCCGTCTCGCGCGACGGCGCCGAGGTGATCGCACTCGACCTGACCCTCGACGACGAACTTCGCCGCCGCGGGTACCTGCGCGACGTCGTTCGTCAGATCCAGGACCTTCGAAAGTCGTCGGGCCTCGACGTCGCCGATCACATCATCGTCACCGTGCAGGGCCTCGACGACCTGGCTGACGGCTTCGGCGTCCTGGCCCGCGAAGTTCTCGCGAGCGCTATCGAGCAGGGGAGTCGCACCGAGCCAGGTCACGCACTCGAACTCGACGACGGCCGTGCGGCGTCGGTGTGGATCGAGCGGGCCTAGGCGTTGGCGTTCAGTTTGCCGAGCAGACCGGACAGTGACTGGCGCTCGGACTCGCTGAGTCGACCGGCGAGCCGATCCTCGAGGTAGTCAAGATGCACGGCGAGCGCCTCGTCGAGTTTGGCGTTGCCGCCCTCGGTGATGGCGACGTGGATCGCGCGACGGTCCGAGGGGCACGTGGTCCGCTCGACGAAGCCCGCTTCCTCCAGCCGGTCGATCAGGCGCGTCGTGCCGCCGGTCGAGTGGACGATCGCGTCGGCGATCTGGTTCATCTTGAGCCGGCCCTCGGGCGACTTGCGCAGTTGTAGCAAAACTTCGAACCACGCCAGGGGCAGGTCGCACGTTGCCTCGAGCTCAACGCCCAGGCCCCGGGCCAATCGCGCGTTGGTCTCGAGCAACAGACCGAACAGCGTGACCTTCTCGTCCCCAGATGGGCAGAGCGTGTGGTCGATTGACATACCAGCAGTATAGCAGTTTTCTCGCTGTCGCAATTACTGCTTGACAAATAGTTGTAGGTGCAACTATACTGGGGACAACACAAACAGTGTTCCCAAGTAGGAGAGAAAAAATGAGCAACCTTCCCGCTCCCGGTGTTTACACCATCGACAGTGTCCACTCGTCCGTCGGTTTCGTCGCGCGCCACCTGATTGCGTCGAAGGTCCGCGGCCGCTTCGCCGACTTCGCCGGCACGATCACCATCGGCGACTCGATTGCCGACTCCAAGGTCGACGCGACGGTTCAGGCCGGCAGCATCACGACCGACAACGAGATGCGTGACGGCCACCTCAAGAGCGCCGACTTCCTCGACCTGGAGAACCACCCGACCCTGACGCTGACCTCGACCAAGCTGGTTGACAAGGGCAACGACAAGATCGAGATGCTCGCCGACCTCACCATCCGTGGCATCACCAAGACGGTCCCCTTCAACGTCGAGTTCCTGGGTGCGGGTGCCGGCACGGCGCCTGGCGTCACGGTCGCGGGCTTCGAGGCTTCCGCCGAGATCGACCGTCGCGAGTTCAACGTCAACTTCGACGGTGCCCTGGAGAACGGCGCACTCGTCGTCGGCAACAAGGTCGTCATCGACCTCACCGTTGAGGCAGCCAAGCAGAACTAGTCCGTTTCCTTCACGAAACGTAACGAGGCCGGGGGCGTTCGCCCCCGGCCTCGTCAGTACCATGGGTCCGTGGACGGGGTCAACGGCAAGGGGTCGCGATCGACGCTCGGCGTGCTCGGCGTGCTCGCGACCATGCTGTCGATCTGGTGGTTCGCGCTGCGCCCGCGCCGAGGGCGGCGCGACTGAGGCGTCCGCGCCGGCCAATAGGGTGGGCCTCCATGTCGCCCGCGTCCCTCGCCCCGCTCCGGCACCGCGGCTTCGCCATCGCGCTCGCGGCGTCCTTCGTGTCCTCGACGGGGACCTGGATGCAGTCCGTCGCCCTGGGGGTCTACCTCACCCAGACGACCCACAACACCGTGTGGCTGGGCCTCGTGACGGCCGCCGCGTGGGTGCCGAGCCTCGTCGGCTCGCCGCTCGGGGGACTGGTCGCTGATCGGTGGAACCGCCAGCGGTGGATCCAGGCCAACAACGTGGTGATGTTCGTGGCCGCCGCGGCGTTGGCCGTGGCCGAGCTCGCCGGGCACCTCACGCCCGCGACGGCCTGCTACCTCGCGATCGCCGAGGGCCTCGCCGGCGCCGCGGCGTGGCCGGCGTGGCAGTCGCTCCTGCCGGACCTGGTGGAGCGGCGCGAGGTCTTTGCCGCCGTGTCGCTCTCGTCGGCGCAGTTCAACCTCGGCCGGGTCATCGGTCCGGTGCTGGCCGCGCTGGTGCTGGCCTTCGCCTCGCCGGGGTGGTGCTTCGCGATCAACGCCGCGACCTTCTTGATCGTGGTGATCGCGTTCCTCTTCGTGCGAAGCGCGCCGCGGCCCAAGGTCGTCGCGCCGCTGCGGCTCTGGGGCGAGACCGTCGACGGGGCGCGTCGGGCCTGGTCGATCGACGGGTGTCGTTACCCGATCATCGCCGTCGCCGTGGTCGCGGTGACCGTCAGTCCCTTCATCGCCCTGGTGCCGGCGATGGCGATCGACGTCCTGCACGCGGGCAAGGTCGGCACGTCGTGGCTGGTCACGGCCCAGGGGGTCGGCGCCGTGGTGGGGGCGGTGCTGCTGCCCGGTCTCGTGCGGCGAACCTCGAGGGTCTTCGTGCTGCGGCTCTCGATCATCGCGGCGGTGCTGAGCGAGTTCGTCTACGCCTTCACCCCGAGCCTCGCGCTGGGCATGGCGGCGCTCGTCGTGCTCGGGGGCGCTTACGTCGGCACGCTGACGGGCCTGATCACGTCGGTGCAGCTGCACGCGCCCGAACGCGAGCGCTCGCGGATCCTCTCGCTCTACACGCTCGCGCTGTCGATCGCCTACCCGCTCGGCGCGGTCGTGCAGGCGAGCGCGGCGCGGTGGTGGGGCGTTCGCACCGTGACCGCGCTCGGCGCGGGTTTGATGGCCGTGGTCGTGGTGGGCGTCTCGACGACGCGGCCATCGTTCTGGACGCCGTTCGCGTTGGCCACGAAGAGCGAGGCGCAATTACTGGCAGACTAGGCGCATGCCATTTATTGCCACGAACCCCGCCACGGGCGAGCGCATCGCCGAGTACCCCGCCCACACCACCGAGCAGGTGCAGGCCCGCCTCGAACTCGCCGCGACGTCGTTTCGCCAGTGGCGCGACACCCCCATCGCCCGTCGCGCGGCGCTGATGCGCACGGCGGCCGAACTGATCGAGGGCGAGATCCCCGTGATCGCGGCGCTGATGACCGCCGAGATGGGCAAGACCTTCGCCGCGGCCAAGGGCGAAGCCTTCAAGTGCGCCGCGACCATGCGCTACTTCGCCGACAACGCCGAGTCTTTCCTCGCGCCCGAGACCGTCGCTACCAGTGCCCGGCGCAGCGGCGTGCGCTTCGACCCCGTCGGCCCGATCCTCGCGATCATGCCCTGGAACTTCCCGCTCTGGCAGGTGATCCGCTTCAGCGCGCCCACGATCATGGCCGGCAACGTCGTGCTGCTCAAGCACGCGCCCAACGTGCCCGGCAGCGCCTTGTACATCGAGGAACTCTTCACCCGCGCCGGCTTCCCGGCCGGGATCATGACGAACCTCTTCGTCGAGGTCGACGCCATCGAGGGCATCATCGCCGACCCCCGGGTCGTCGGGGTGACGCTCACGGGCTCGGAGCGCGCCGGCCGATCGGTGGCGGCGCTCGCGGGTGCGCACCTGAAGAAGTGCGTGCTCGAGCTCGGCGGCTCGGACCCCTTCATCGTCGGGGTCCACGCCGACCTCGACGCGGCCGTGCCGATGGCGGTGACCGCGCGCGTGCAGAACAACGGGCAGGCCTGCATCGCCTCCAAGCGGTTCATCGTGGTGCGCGAGCGCGCCGATGAGTTCATCAGCCGCTTCAGCGAGGCGATGGCCGCGGTGCCCACCGGGGACCCGATGGACCCCTCCACCGTGCTCGGCCCGATCGTGTCGGCGTCGCAGTTCAACCAGCTCGCCGAGCAGGTCTCGTCGTCGGTGGCGGCCGGCGCCGTCGTGCGCGCCGGCGGCGAAGCGCTGCCCGGTGAGGGGTACTTCTACCCGGCCACGGTCCTTACCGACGTGCCGAGCGACTCGCGCGCTGGGAGCGAGGAGCTCTTCGGCCCGGTCGCGGTCGTACACGTCGCCGAGGACCTCGAGGCCGCCATCGCCTACGCCAACGCGACGCCGTGGGGCCTGGGCGGGTCGATCTGGTCGACGGACGACGCCGAGATCGACGCCGCCGTCGCCGGGCTCGACGTCGGGGTGGTCTTCGCGAACGCGGTCGTGGCCTCGATGCCCGAACTGCCCTTCGGCGGCACGAAGAACTCCGGCTTCGGCCGTGAACTCTCGGTCTACGGGATCAAGGAGTTCACCAACATCAAGTCCTATTACGTGGCCTGATGACGACGTACTACTTCGATCACGCGGCGTCGGCGCCGCGGCGTGACGAGGTGGCGGCCGCGATGGAACGCTGGCAGCACGGCGTCGTCGGCAACCCGTCGGGCAGCCATCGCGCGGCGCGCGAGGCCCGTCGGGCCGTCGAGGAGGCCCGCGAGGTGGTGGCCGAGTTCGTCGGCGCCGAGCCGGCCGGGGTGATCTTCACCGGCGGGGGCACCGAGTCGTGCCAGCTGGGCGTCGCCGGCGTGGCGAACCACCACCGTCGCCACCACGAGACGACCTCGATCGTCGTCTCGCGCATCGAGCACCACGCCGTGCTCGACGCCGCGGCGATGATGGCGAGGGACTTTCCGAGCGTGTCGGTGCGCTACGTCGAGGTCGACGGCGATGGGGTGGTGGACCTCGAGTCTCTGCGCGCGGCCATCGGGCCCGACACCGCGGTCGTGAGCGTGATGGCGGCCAACAACGAAACCGGCGTGCGCCAGCCCCTCGACGGGGTGTCGGCTATCGCCCACGGCGCCTACGACGGCGGGTCGGTCGTGCACACCGACGCGGTCGCGGCGGCGCCGTGGCTCTACCTGCCGACGGTGACGGCGTCAGCCGACATGGTCTCGCTCTGTGCGCACAAGCTCGGCGGACCGGTCAGCGCCGGCGCGCTCGTCGTGCGCGGCCCCGTGGCCCTGGACGCACAGGTTCCCGGCGGGGGCCAGGAACAGGGGCGGCGTGGGGGCACGGTGGACGTGGCGGCGGCCGTCGGGCTCGCCGCCGCGGTGCGCGCGACCGCCCGTGAGTTCGACGAGGTCAATGAGCGCGTCGAGGACCTGCAGTCGACCATGGTGAACGCCCTGTCGCTGCTGCCCGGCTGCCGGGTCACCGGCGTGGCGGCCCTGCGGGTCCCGGGAACGGTGCACGTGACCCTCGAGGGGCTCGTCAGCGACGAGTTGCTCTTCCTGCTCGACGAGGCCGGGGTCTACGCGTCGGCGGCCGCGAGCTGCTCGAGCGGCGCGAGCCAGGCGAGCCACGTGCTCGAGGCCATGGGCGTCGCGGCGGACCGGGCCCGCGGCTCACTGCGGTTCTCCATGGGCGCCGAGACGACCGCCCAGGACGTGGGCGAGGTGATCGCGATCCTGTCGCGAATCGTGCACCAACTTCGCTGAACGACCGCGCGGTCCGGCTGGCAGACTGGGCGCGTGAAGATTCTGGTGGCGATGAGTGGGGGGGTCGATTCGTCGGTCGCCGCCGGTCTGCTGCGCGACGCCGGGCACGACGTCGTGGGCGCGACGCTCAAGCTGTGGGGCGGGGTCGCCGACTCGGGTTGCTGCTCGGTGGCCGACGTGGACGACGCCCGTCGGGTCGCCCAGGTCCTGGGCATCGACCACCACGTCTTTAACTACACCGAGGAGTTCGAGCGCCACGTCGTCGCGCCCTTTGTCGCCGGCCACGCCGCGGGCCTCACGCCCAATCCCTGCATCGAGTGCAACAAGCACATCAAGTTCGACCTGCTGATCGACCGGGCGATGCGGCTGGGCTTTGACGCCGTGGCGACGGGCCATCACGCCCGGGTGGTCGAGCGCGCCGGCCGGCCGGCGCTCGCCCGCGGCGCCGACGCGGCCAAGGACCAGAGCTATGTGCTGGGCTACCTGAGCGCACCGCTGCTCGCTCGCCTGGCGCTGCCCATCGGCACGATGACCAAGGACGACGTGCGACGCGAGGCCGAGGCGCTGGGGCTTCGCACCTGGAACAAACCCGACAGCCAGGACGTGTGCTTCATCGAGGCCGCGCGGGGCCGCGAGGTCTTCCTGCGCAGCCGCATTCCCGTGACCCCGGCCACCGTCGTGGACCGCTCGACCGGCGACGTGCTCGGCCAGGTCGAGGCGGCCGAGCTGGTCACCGTGGGACAGCGCCGCGGCGTCGCGCCGGGCCGTGACGGCGAGCGCCGCTACGTCACCAACGTGGACCTGGCCGCGGGGCGCGTCGACGTGGGCCGGCTCGACGAGGTCATGGTCACCATGGTGCCCCTCGACGCCGCCTCGCTCAGTGTCACCGACGTCGCCCTCGGCGACACCGAACGCGTCTGGGTCCAGGCGAGCGCCCACGGCGTCGCGCGCCGGGCCGTCCTTCGGACGTCGGAGCGGCTGCGGGTGGTCTTTGACGAGCCGGTCCGCCCGATCGCGCCGGGCCAGTCGGTCGTCTTCTACGCCGACGACGATCCCGAGGTCGTGCTGGGCGCGGCCACCGTGGCCCGGCCGTGAGCACGGCGTCGGAGCGGGCCGCGTGGCTGCGCGAGCAGATCGCCCGGCACAACGACGCCTACTTCGTGCGCGACGCGCCCCTCATCCCCGACGCCGACTACGACGAGCTCGTTCGCGAGCTGCGCCGCCTCGAGCAGGCGGACCCGTCGCTCGTCGTGCCCTCCTCGCCGAGCCAGACGGTCGGCGCCGCGCCCGACGTCGCCTTCAAGCCCATCGCGCACCGCGAGGCGATGCTCAGCCTGGACAACGTCTTTGACGAGTCCGAACTGCGCGCGTGGGCCGACCGGGTGTCGCGCGCCCTCGAGCTCGACCCCGAATCGATTGCCTTTTGCGTCGAGCCCAAGATCGACGGCCTGGCGCTGTCGATCCACTACGACGACGGCCAGCTCGCCTGGGCCGCCACGCGCGGCGACGGGCGCACCGGCGAGGAGGTCACCGCCAACGTGCGCACCGTGGCCAGCGTCCCTACGTCGCTTGGCGCGCTGGCCGGGGGACTGGACGTCCGCGGTGAGGTCTTCCTCGCCAGGGACGCCTTCGCCGAGCTGAACCGCGTGCAGCGCGAACGCGATGAGCGCGAGTTCGCCAATCCGCGCAACGCCGCCGCGGGCAGCCTGCGCCAGAAGAACGCGGCGGTCACCGCCGAGCGCGCCCTGTCGTTCCTCGCCTATCAGGTCGTGGACCCCGCCAACTCGCTCGGCGTGACGAGCCAGGGTGCCCTGCTCGAAAAGCTGGGCGAGCTCGGCTACCTGGTCGCCGCGGACGCCCGGGTCGTGCTCGGCGCTGACGCGATGGTGGCGCGCTCGTCGTGGTTCCAAGAACACCGCCACGACCTGCCCTTTGACGTGGACGGGGCCGTGATCAAGGTCGACGACTTCGCCCAGCGCGCCCGCCTCGGCTCGACGTCGCGGGCACCGCGGTGGGCCATCGCGCGCAAGTTCCCGCCCGAGGAGCGCACGACCCGTCTGGTGTCCATTGAGGTCTCGATCGGTCGCACCGGCCGGGCGACGCCCTACGCGGTGCTCGAGCCAGTCGTCGTGGCGGGCTCGACGGTGTCCCTCGCGACCCTGCACAACGCCGACCAGGTCGCCCTGAAGGACGTGCGCCCGGGCGACGTGGTGGTGGTGCGCAAGGCGGGCGACGTCATCCCCGAGGTGGTGGGCGCGGTGCCCGACCCGTCGGTCGCGCGCGGCGAGCCCTGGGTCTTCCCGAGTGCCTGCCCCGAGTGCGGCGGGCCCCTCGTGCGCCTGGGCGAGGAGCGCGACAGCTACTGCGTGAATCCGAACTGTCCGGCCCAGCTCCTCCAGCAGGTCGTGCACTTCGCGTCGCGCGGCGCGCTCGACATCGAGGGCCTGGGCGAGCAGCGCGCCGCCCAGCTGATCGAGGCCGGCCTCGTGGGTGACGTGGCCGACCTGTTCAGCCTCGACACAGCCCGCCTCGAGCAGCTCGAGGGACTCGGCGCGGTCTCGGCGGCCGCGCTCGTCGGCGCCGTCGAACGGGCCAAGGCCCAGCCGCTCAGCCGCCTGCTGGTGGCGCTCGGGATCCGCCACGTCGGCCCCGTCGCGGCGCGCGCCCTCGCCACGTGGTTCAAGGCGTACGCCGAGCTCGCCCAGGCGCCGCTCGCCGAGCTCGAGGTGATCGACGGGGTCGGGCCCGTGATCGCGGCGTCGGTCTTTCAGTTCGTGCGCTCGCCCGAGGTCCTCGAGCGCCTGGCCCGGCTCGAGCGCGCCGGGGTGACCCTCGTCGAGCCCTCGAGCGACGAACTCGACCAGACGCTTCGCGGCCGGGCGGTGGTGGTCACCGGAACCGTGCCCGGTTTCACCCGCGAGTCCGCCGAGGCGGCCATCGTCGCGCGCGGGGGCACCTCGCCGGGCACCGTCTCGGCGAAGACCTACTGCGTCGTGGTCGGTGACGCACCGGGTGCGAGCAAGCTCACCAAGGCCCGGACCCTCGGTGTCGCCCTCGTCGGCGCGACCGAGTTCGAGACCTTGCTCGAGACGGGTGCGTGGCGCGCCACCATTGCCTGAGGCGGCGAGACGGTGCTCTAGGGTTGAGTCTGTCCATGTCTACGTACACGTTCTCGCCCGGTCACGACGTCGTCGGTCGGTATCGCATCACCGATACCGTGGGCGTCGGGTCGAGCGCTGAGGTCTACCTCGCCGAGGACCGGACCCTGCACCGAACGGTGGTGCTGAAAGTCCTGCTCCCGCAGCTGGCCGAGCACGAGGACGTGCGCCGACAGTTCCGCGACCAGATCATCCGCTCGGCGACCCTGAGCCACCCGCACCTCGCGCGGGTCTTCGACGGCGGCCAGGAGTCGGGGTCGATCTTCGTGGTCAGCGAGTACATGAGCGGCGGCTCGCTCGAGGACGTGCTCGCCTCGGGCCGGCGCCTCGACGTCGGCGACACCGCGAAGCTGGGGGCCGACGTGGCCTCGGCGCTCGCGTACCTGCACGCCAACGGACTCGTCCACGGCTCGCTGTCGCCGAGCAAGCTCCTCATCGGTGACGACGGCGGCGTACGCGTCGGCGACGTCGCGATGGCGGGACTGCGCACGATGCACGCCGGGCACAGCTCGATCAACGACGTGCGCTACTTCAGTCCCGAGCAGGCCCAGGGATCGCCGGGCGACGCCAAGTCCGACGTCTACGCGCTCGCGCTGATCCTCTTCGAGGTCGCGACCGGCGAGGCGCCCTTTGACGCCGTGTCGGCCGAGGCGATGTTGCGCGCACGAATCAACACCCCGCTGCCGATCCGTCCCGAGCTCGGCACGCTCGACATGATCCTCGCTCAGGCGGCCGTGCCCGACCCGCTGCTGCGGCTCTCGGCCGACCAGTTCGCGAATCGGCTCAACGCAAGCGTGACCGACACCTCGCCACTGGTGATCACGCCGGCCAGCCGGTCGATGCCGCTGCTCGCGCACTACCAGCCCTCGGAGCCACGCACGTCGATCGGATTCCGCGTGCCGTCGGCCGAGCAGATTGCCGGCTCCGGCTACGACGAGCCGCCCGCGACGCGTTTTCCGCGTCCCCAGCCCGCCCGTTCGGTCCCGCCGGGCGCGCCGGCAGCCGACGCCAAGGCCCGCGCCCGCGCCTCCGAGCCTTACCCGATCGTGCCCCCGCCCCGGCGCCGGCGCGCGGCCATTGCCGTCGCCGCAGTCGTGTTGATCGCCGCCGCGGCGGGCGCCGCCGTGTGGAAGAGCGGACTCCTGACCCAGAGCCACACGGTGCCCTCGCTGCTGGGGCTCACCACGGCTGAGGCGTCGAGCCAGCTGAGCGGGGAGGGCCTGAGCATTCGAGTGGCCGGCCACCAGCGCTCGGCGACGATCGCCGCGCACGACATCATCTCCCAATCGCCCGCGGCGGGCAGTTCGGCCAAGGCCGGCACGGTGGTGACCGTGACCGTCTCGGACGGCCTGGCGCGGGTGACGATGCCGAGCGTGCTCGGCGAGACCTGCGCAACGGCGACGGCGGCGCTGAAGAAGGCCGGCGTCACCGCGACCTGCCCGAGCACGGCCTACGTCGCGAGCACCCGCGCCGCGGGACAAGTCGCCGGGGTGATCTACCACGGCTTCACCAACCCCGCGACCGTGCCCGCCGGGGCGACGGTCGTGCTCGCCCTGAGCAAGGGCCCCACGCCCACCACGACCACGACGGCGGCGCCCGCACCGACGACGACGGCACCCACGACCACCACCACGGGCGCGACCTCCACCACGGTTGCCGCGGCCGGTCCGCGCCCCGTGCCCAACGTGATCGGCATGGACCAGTCCCAGACCTTCGCCGCCTTCAAGAAGGCGGTGCTCTTCTTCACGACCAAGGGTCCGGGCTCGGCGAAGGGCACGTGGACCACGGTCGTCTCGACGATCCCGGCGCCGGGCACGATGGTGCCCTACCGCTCGACGATCATCGTCAACGTGAAATGAGCGGCGGCTGCGAGCTCTGCGAGGCGGCGATCATCACTACGCGCTACGCCGAGGACGAGCTCTGCTGGATCGCGGACTGCGAGATCTGTCTCGTGCCGATGGTGGTGTGGCGCAGTCACGACGCGAGCCCGCCCGAGGACTTGAAGCGCCAGCTACACGAGCGCCTCGCCGCTGTGGCCGACCGCGAACTCGGGGTGGGCGGGTGGACGATCGACGACCACATGCGCAACATCCCCGACCACTACCACGCCCACGCGCGGCCGCCCGCGTTCTGGCGCCGATAGGGCCGGCGGTGACTCAGTACAATCGGATTACCAACGAGTAAGGGAGTCCCGAATGGGAGCGTTAGACGGTCGCGTAGCAATCATCACCGGTGCGGGGCGCGGGATCGGCCGGGAGCACGCGCTGCTGTTCGCCGCCGAGGGCGCGAAGGTCGTCGTCAATGACCTGGGCGGCGCGCTCGACGGATCGGCGAGCGCGGCGACACCGGCCGAAGAGGTCGTCGCCGAGATCAAGGCCTTTGGCGGCGAGGCCGTCGCGAACCACGACAACATCGCCGAGTGGGAGGGTGGCGCTCGGCTCATCCAGACCGCACTGGACACCTACGGTGAGTTGGACGTCCTGGTCAACAATGCTGGGATCCTGCGCGACCGCGTGCTCGTGAACCTCTCGGAGGACGACTGGGACGCCGTGATCAACGTCCACCTGAAGGGCCACTTCGTGCCCACGCGCCACGCCGCGACGTACTGGCGCGAGCGGGCCAAGGCCGGTCACCCGGTGAACGCGTCGATCATCAACACCTCCTCGACCTCGGGCCTGCTCGGCAACATCGGCCAGTCCAACTACGGCGCCGCCAAGGCCGGCATCGCGGCGTTCACGGTCATCATCGCCGAGGAGCTGGGCCGCTACGGTGTGCGGGCCAACGCCATCGCCCCCGCCGCGCGCACGCGCATGACCGAGTCCACCCCGGGCCTCGCGGACTACGTCGTCAAGCCCAGTGACGAGGCGACCTTTGACACCTGGGACCCCGCGAACATCTCGCCCCTCGTCGCGACCCTGGCGATGGCGGACTGCCAGGCAACCGGGCGCGTCTTCTTCGTCCAGGGCGGCACCGTGCGACTCTTCCAGAACTGGACGATGACCGAGACCCTCGAGCGCAACGACCGCTGGTCCGTCGCCGACTTGGCCGAGCAGCTGCCGACGCTGTACGCCTGATCGGCACGGGCCGCGACCGGCCGCGCCTCGGGCCGGTCGCGGCCCGGCCGGTAGTCTGTGAGCCATGACGACTGCCATACTCCCGGGCTGCGAGCCCTTCGAGGCCGCCGGTGGCGACACGGGCGTCCTCGTGTTGCACGGCTTCACCGGCAATCCCACGTCGATGCGCCCGCTCGCCGAGTTCCTGGCCAGCGACGGCTTCACGGTCTCGCTCCCGCGCCTGCCCGGTCACGGCACGTCGGTCGCCGACATGATGACCACGGGCTGGCCGGACTGGACGGGCGCGGCCCTGGCCGCCTTCGACGACCTGGCCCGGCGCACCACGCGCGTCGCGGTCGTGGGCCTGTCGATGGGTGGCGGACTGAGCGCCTTTGTCGCGCAGCGGCGCGACGTGGGCGCACTCGTGCTCATCAACCCGCTGGTCAAGCCACCCGCACCCGAGATGATCGACGGACTCAACCAGCTCCTCGACGCCGGCCTGGAGACCATCGACGCCATCGGATCGGACGTGAAGCGCGAAGGGGTCACCGAGCTCAGCTATGACGCGACGCCCCTGGCGTGCGCGAAGAGTCTCTTCGACGGGATCGCTGAGGTCTACGAAACCCTCGACGCGATCGAGGCGCCGAGCCTGCTGCTCTCGAGTCGCGAAGACCACATCGTCACCCCCGACAACGGCGATGACCTCATGGCGCGCGTGCGCGGGCCCATCGAACGGGTCTGGCTGGAGAATTCGTACCACGTCGCGACGATCGACAACGACCAGACCCTCGTGGAGTCGCTCGCGCGCGACTTCATCCGCTCGGTCGTGGCCTCGTGAGCGGGCTCACCCGGGCCGAGGTCGCCCACGTGGCCAAACTGGCCCGACTGCGGCTGAGCGACGAGGAGCTCGACCTGTTCACCGTGCAGCTCGCACGGATCCTCGACCACGCGGCCGACATGCAGAGCCTCGACCTCACGGGCGTCGTCGCGACGGCCCACCCCTACGACCTGATCAACGTGGTGCGCGAGGACGTCGTGCGCCCCAGCCTCGACCGGGACGCCGTGCTCGCCGCGGCCCCCGACGCCGAGGACGGCTGCTTCGCCGTGCCGCGGATCATGGGGGAGGAGTCGTGAACGCGACCACCATGGCCGAGCGCGTGCGACGCGGCGAGATCGCCGCGACGGCGCTCGCCGAAGAGTCGCTGCGCGCCATTCGCGCCCGCAACGAGGAACTGAACGTGTTCTTGCACGTCGACGAGGACGGGGCGCTGGCGACGGCGGCGCGCGTGGACGACGCAGTCGCGCGCGGCGAGGACCCGGGGCGACTGGCCGGCGTGCCGATCGCCCTGAAGGACAACCTGTGCCAGGTCGGGATCCCGACCACCTGCTCCTCGCGGATCCTCGAGGGCTGGCGCCCGCCCTACAGCGCCACGGTGGTGGAGCGGCTCCTTGACGCGGGCGCCGTTCCGATGGGCAAGACCAACCTCGACGAGTTCGCGATGGGCTCGTCCACTGAGACGTCGGCCTTCGGCCCGACCCGCAACCCGCTCGACCCGAGTCGGGTGCCGGGCGGTTCGTCGGGCGGCTCGGCGGCGGCGGTCGCCGCGGCGATGACACCGCTCGCGCTCGGCAGCGACACCGGCGGGTCGATCCGCCAGCCCGCCGCGCTGTGCGGGATCGTCGGGGTGAAGCCCACCTACGGGCTGGTCTCGCGCTACGGGCTCATCGCCTTCGCGAGCTCCCTCGATCAGATCGGGCCCTTCGCGACCGACGTCGCCGACGCGGCCCTGTTGCTCGAGGTGATCGCGGGGCACGACCCGATGGACTCGACCTCACTGCCCGAGCCGGCCCCGAGCCTGGTCGCGCACCTCGGCGACGGCGTCGCCGGTCGGCGAATCGGCCTCGTGCGCGAGCTGCTCGATGGCGCCGACGAGGCGATCGTCGCCTCGGTGCGCCGTGCCGCCTCGGTGCTCGAGGCCGCCGGCGCCACCGTCGTCGAGCTGTCCATCCCCGAACTGCACCTGGGACTGAGCGCCTACTACCTGATCGCGCCGGCGGAGGCGTCGAGCAACCTCGCCCGCTACGACGGCGTGCGCTACGGGTTGCGCATCAACGACGAGGACGTCACGGCCATGAACGAGGCCACGCGCACCGCGGGATTCGGCGCCGAGGTGAAGCGGCGGATCATGCTCGGGACCTACGCGCTCTCGGCGGGGTACTACGACGCCTACTACGGTCAGGCGCTCAAGGTGCGCACGCAGATGCGCGACGCCTTTAGGCGCGCCTACCGGGACGTCGACATGCTCCTCGGGGCGACGACGCCGTCGGTCGCCTTCACCTTCGGCTCCAAGACCAACGACCCGATGGCCATGTACCTCTCGGACGTGTTCACGATCCCGACCAACCTCGCGGGCGAGGCGGCCCTCTCGGTCCCCTTCGGTCGGGGCGAGGCCGACCTGCCGACCGGGGTGCAACTGCTCGGACCGGGCCGCAGCGAGGCCAGACTCCTCGCCGCGGCGAAAGTGCTCGAAGACGCGGAGCGTGGATGATGGCGTTGCCTGAGGGCTGGGAGATGGTGGTGGGCCTCGAGGTCCACACCGAACTGCGAACGGCCACCAAGATGTTCTGCGGGTGCGCGAACGTCTTTGGCGCCGAGGCGAACACGAACGTCTGTCCGGTCTGCCTCGGCCTGCCGGGGTCGCTGCCCGTGCTGAACGAGCGTGCCGTATCGATGGCGATGGCGATCGGCATGGCGCTGCACGCCACGATCGCGCCGTCGACCTTTCACCGCAAGAACTACTTCTATCCCGACATGCCCAAGGACTTCCAGATCTCTCAGTACGACCTGCCGATCAACTCGGGGGGCTACCTTGACCTGCCCGACGGGTCGCGGGTGCGCATCGAGCGCGCACACCTCGAAGAGGACACGGGCAAGTCGACGCACCTGGGCGTGAGCGGACGGATCCACGGCGCCGACCGCTCGCTGGTGGACTACAACCGGTCCGGCGTGCCGCTGGTCGAGATCGTCTCGGGCCCCGACATCCGCTCGGCCGCCCAGGCCCGGCTCTACGCCAGCGAACTGCGCGCGGTGCTGATCGCGACGGGCGCCTCCGACGGCCGGATGGAGGAGGGGTCGATGCGCATCGACGCCAACGTCTCGGTGCGCCACAGCGGCGAGCCGTTCGGCACGCGCTGTGAGATCAAGAACCTGAACTCGCTGCGTAGCCTGCACCGCGCGATCGAGTTCGAGGCGCAGCGCCAGGTCAAGCTCATCGAAAGCGGCGGGGTCGTTCGCCAGGAGACCCGCCACTGGGACGAGACCGTCGGGGCGACGTCGACGATGCGCGTGAAGGAAGAAGCCGAGGACTACCGCTACTTCCGCGAGCCTGACCTCGTGGATCTGGCGCCGAGCGCAGCGTGGCAGCAGCGCGTGGCCGACGCGCTCGGGCCGATGCCGGCCGAGCGCCGCGCCGCGGTGGTCGCGCTGCTCGGCGAGGTGAGCGACGCCCAGCGCGACGCGATCGACGTCGTCATCGACCTCGGACTCGAGCGCTTCGTCCACGCGACCCACGCGGCCGGGGGCGACGTGGCCGTGGCGCTCGCGCGCGTGGCCAACGAACTCGCGGCCGCGGGCGACGTCTCGAAGTTGTCCGAGGACGCCTTCGTGGCGACCGTCGCCATGGAGGCCGGTGGCCAGCTCTCCGCGACCCAGGCCAAGACGATCCTCGCCGACCTCCTGGCCTCGGGCGGCGAGCCGCGCGCCGTCGCCGCGGCCCGCGGCTTCGAACAGCTCTCGGCCGACTCGCTCGGCGGCATCGTCTCGGCGCTGATCGACGCCAACCCCGACGAGTGGTCGCGCTTTCGCGATGGCGACGACAAGCTGGCTCAGTTCTTCATCGGGCTGGTGATGCGTGAGACGAAGGGCCGAGCCAACGGCAAGGCGGTCATCGCCGAGCTGCACGCTCGGCGCTAGGCCATGCGGGCGCGGTCGTCCCGGTACCGGCCGCTGGCCCTGGTGCTCGCGGCCACCCTGTCGTTCGCACCGCCCCTCGGCGCGGCGCTGACGCGGCCGGGCCACGCGCGGCTGCACCCGACGGCCCTCGCGCGGCACCGTCGACTGGCGCCCCTGACGGGACTGCCCGACCCGACGGCGGCGTCGATGCGACGCTCGGCGCTGACGGTCAAGATCGACAACACCCCGCTCGCCCATCCGCAGTTCGGCATCAACGAGGCGGACGTCGTCTACGAAGAGATCGTCGAGGGCGGCATCACGCGCCTGGCGGCCGTGTTCAACTCGCACCTGCCGCCGGTCGTGGGCCCGGTGCGGTCGGTGCGGCGCACGGACCGCGAGATCGTCTTCCCGCTGAAGGGGCTCTTCGCCTTCTCCGGCGGCGCGGCCTACGCGCTCGCGAGCATCGCGACCGCCCCGGTGAAGCGCTACGACGAGGCGACGGCCGGTTCGGCGATGTACCGCGACCCCGCGCGCTACGCGCCCCACAACCTCCTGCTCGACCCGATCAAACTGATGGCGATGGCCGGGCGGCCGACGCCCCCGCACCCGATCTTCACCTACGTCGCCACGGACGCCCCGCCGCGCGGGGCCCCCGTCGGGTCCTTCACCGTGAACTTCCCCGCGGGCTACGCCGTGCACTACGACTGGAACGCCCGGACCGGCTCGTGGGACCGGTGGATCTTCGGTCAGCCGGACGTCACCGCGAGCGGCGCGCGCGTCTCGCCGGTCAACGTGATCGTGATGCAGGTCAACTACATCGGCGGCGTCGGTGCGATGGGAGCCGAGGCGGACCTCATGGGCCACGGCCCGGCCATGGTGCTCACCGACGGGCGACTGATCCGCGGCTCGTGGTTCCGCTCGGGCGTCGCCCGGGCGACGGCGTATCGCACGTCGACGGGCAAGGTCATCGCGCTGCGGCCGGGACAGACCTGGATCGAGCTGCTCGGCCCCGGCGAGACGGTGAACCTCTACGCACCGGGTGGGTGAGCGGTCAGCGCATTTCGTAGACTGCCACCATGACGACCCACCCCACCCCGCGAAGCACCGACGTCACCCTCGGCAAGGGCCGCGCGCCCGCGCGCGCGATGCTGCGCGCCATGGGGATGGGCGACGACGACATGGCCAAGGCCCAGATCGGCGTGGCCTCGAGCTGGAACGAAGTGACGCCCTGCAACCTGCCGCTCGACCGGCTGGCCAAGCGCGCCAAGGTCGCCGTGCGCGACGCGGGGGCCGTGCCCTTCGAGTTCGTCACGATCGCGGTCTCGGACGGCATTTCGATGGGCCACGAGGGGATGCGCGCCTCGCTGGTCTCGCGCGAGGTCATCGCCGACTCGGTCGAGACCGTGATGCACGCCGAGCGCTTCGACGCGCTCGTGACCTTCGCGGGCTGTGACAAGTCGCTGCCCGGGATGCTGATGGCGGCGGCGCGCTTGGACGTGCCCGCGGTCTTCCTCTACGGCGGCACGATCATGCCCGGCCACCTGCACGGCCAGTCCCTCGACATCACCTCGGTCTTCGAGGCGGTCGGCGCCAACGCCGTCGGTTCGATGAGCGACGACGAGCTGCGCGACGTGGAGCTCGCGGCCTGTCCCGGCGAGGGCAGCTGCGCGGGGATGTTCACGGCCAACACCATGGCGAGTGTCGGCGAGGCGATCGGCATGTCGCTGCTCGGCAGTGCCAGCGTCCCCTCGATCGACCCCCGGCGCGACCAGTACGCCTACGACTCGGGCCTGGCCGTCGTCAACCTGCTCGACCGGGGGATCACGGCCCGCCAGATCATGACCCGCGAGGCCTTCGAGAACGCCATCGCCGTGGTCATGGCCCTCGGCGGCTCGACGAACGCGGTGCTGCACCTGCTCGCCATCGCCCACGAGGCGCGCGTGCCCCTCGAGCTCGACGACTTCAACACGATCGCGGCGCGCGTGCCCCACATCGCCGACACCAAGCCCCACGGCAAGTACCACATGAGTGACATCGACCAGATCGGCGGGGTGCCCGTGGTGCTGGCGCACCTGCTCGAGCGCGGCCTGCTGCACGGTGACGTGATGACGGTGTCGGGCCAGACCATGGCCGAGAGTCTGGCGGCCTTCGCGGCCCGCAAGCCCGACGGCGACGTGGTCCACGGCATCGACGACCCGATCCACGACCGCGGCGGCATCGCGGTGCTGCGCGGCTCGCTCGCGCCCAAGGGCGCCGTGGTGAAGGTCGCCGGCATCGACAACCTGCACTTCCGCGGCTCCGCGCGGGTCTTTGACGGCGAGGACGCGGCGATGACCGCGATCCTCGCGGGTGAGATCCAGCCCGAGACCGTGGTCGTGATCCGCTACGAGGGACCCAAGTCCGGTCCCGGCATGCGCGAGATGCTCGCCGTCACCGGCGCCATGAAGGGCGTGGGCCGCGGCAGCGACTCCGCGCTCGTCACCGACGGGCGCTTCAGCGGCGGCACGCACGGCTTCTGCGTGGGCCACGTGGCGCCCGAGGCCCTCGACGGCGGGCCGATCGGACTCGTCGAGGACGGCGACGTGATCGCGATCGACGTCACGACCAACTCAATCGATCTCCTTGTCGACGACGCGGTGCTCGCCGAGCGCGCCGCACGGCGAACGCCCTTCGTGCCGCGCTACACGACCGGGGTCCTCGAGAAGTTCGCGCGCCTCGTCCAGGGCGCCGAGACCGGCGCCGTCACGACACGCTAGGTGACCGGCTTCGAGCCGGGTCGCGACGCGTCGTCGCGGTCCGGCCCGGCCCCTGTCTTGTGCCCCTGTCGCCGGTGTGCTTAGATTGTCCCGTGACCACGGGCCGCCTGATTCTGGTAGTAGTAGGGGATAGGCACCGGTAGTCACGTATACGCGTTCACCGGAAGCCTCCCAATCGGGAGGCTTTTTTCTTTATATCGACGGAAGTAGGAATTGTGGAACTCACTGGCGCACAAGCCCTCATCAAGAGCCTCGAGCAGCAGGGCGTGGACACCGTATTCGGCCTGCCCGGTGGCGCCATCCTGCCGGTGTACGACCCGCTGATCGACTCGTCGATCCGTCACATCCTCGTGCGCCACGAGCAGGGGGCGGGCCACATGGCCGAGGGCTACGCGATGGCGACCGGGCGCGCCGGGGTGGCGATGGTCACGAGCGGCCCGGGCGCGACCAACATCGTCACGCCGATCACCAACGCCCACATGGACTCGACGCCCCTCGTGGTGATCACCGGCCAGGTCGCGACGAGCTCCATCGGCCTGGACGCGTTCCAGGAGTGCGACATCACGGGCATCACCATGGGGATCACCAAGCACAACTTCCTCGTGCAGTCGGCCCACGAGCTGCCGCGCGCGGTGGCCGCCGCCTTCCACCTCGCGACCACGGGTCGGCCCGGCCCGGTGCTGATCGACGTGCCCAAGGACGTCGCCCAGTCCACGATGGAGTGGTGGTACCCGTCGGGCGTCGAGGAGTACGACCTGCCGGGCTACCGGCCGACGGTCGAGCTCGACGAGTCGGCCGTGGCGCGCTGCGTGGCGCTCATCGAGTCGTCCGAGCGGCCCGTGCTCTACGTCGGCGGGGGCACCCTGAAGTCGCGCGCGACCGCGGAGCTGCTGGCCTTCGCCGAGCGCACCCGCATCCCCGTGGTGACCACGCTCATGGCGCGCGGAGCCTTCCCCGACTCGCACGAGCAGCACCTGGGCATGCCGGGCATGCACGGCGTCTACGCCGCGGTCACCGCCATCCAGCGCGCGGACCTGCTGATCACGCTGGGCGCGCGCTTCGACGACCGGGTCACCGGCAAGATCACCGCCTTCGCGCCCGACGCGAAGGTGATCCACGTCGACATCGACCGCGCCGAGTTCGGCAAGATCCGCCGGCCCGACGTCGCCCTGCAGACCGACGTCGCCACGGCGCTGCGCGCCTTTGACCAGGCGGGCGCGAGGCCGAAGAACCTCGACGACTGGTGGCGCGCCATCCGGTCCTGGCAGGCGAGCTACCCCCTGACCTACGACGAGCCCGAGCTGGACGGGCCGCTGCGGCCCCAGCACGTCATCGAGTCGATCGCCCGAACCGCCCCGGCGGGGACCATCGTCGCCTCGGGTGTCGGCCAGCACCAGATGTGGACCGCCCAGCACTGGCCCTTTGAAGAGCCCAACACCTGGGTCAACTCCGGCGGCGCGGGAACCATGGGCTTTGGCGTGCCCGCGGCGATCGGGGCCAAGGCCGGTCGACCCGACCGCACCGTGTGGTGCATCGACGGCGACGGCTGCTTCCAGATGACCGCCCAGGAGCTCGTGACCGCGCGGTCCGAGGGCATCCCCATCAAGGTGGCGATCCTCAACAACGCCTACCTCGGCATGGTCCGCCAGTGGCAAGAGATGTTCTACGACGAGCGATACAGCGAGGTCTACCTCTCGCCGGACCTGCCCGACTACGTGAAGTGGGCCGAGGCGATGGGCTGCGTGGGCCTGCGCGCGACCAACCTGAAGGAGATGAACGACGTGATCGACGAGGCCAACACCATCAACGACGTGCCCGTCGTGATCGACTTCCGCACGGACAGCGCCGAGAAGGTCTTCCCGATGGTGCCCGCCGGCGTGAGCAACGACGACATCCTGGTGCACCCCTCCCAGCGCGGCGGTGCGCGATGAACGTCCCCGAGCCCTTCGCCGGCGAGTCCACCCACTCCCCGGTGCGCCACCACATCCTCTCGGTGCTGGTCGAGAACAAGTCGGGCGTGCTGGCACGCATCGCCGGGTTGTTCGCCCGGCGCGGCTTCAACATCTACTCGCTCGCCGTCGCCCCGTCGGAGAGCCACGCGAGGTTCTCGCGGGTCACCATCGTCGTCGACGCTGAGTCCGCGCCGCTGGAGCAGATCGTCGGGCAGCTCGACAAGCTCGTGAACGTCGTCGACATCACCGACATCGCCCCTCGTGAAGCGGTCGAACGCGAGCTCCTGCTCGCCACGATCAAGACCGACGTGGCGAACCGGACGCCGCTGCTCGACACACTCGGCAACGCCGGCGCGGCCATCGTGGACGTCGACCCGGGCGCGGTGACGGTCATGCTCGCCGGGACCCCGAGCGCCTGCGACGACCTCGAACGGGCCCTCGAGGCCTTCGCGGAGGTCGAACTCCACCGAACGGGCCGCGTCGCACTCCCTAGACTTGGCCGAAGCACTCTGACCACCCCCGAGCCGTAGAAGGAACGAACGATGACCACCATGTACTACGAGGCCGACGCCCATCCCGAGATCCTCAAGGGCAAGAAGATCGCGATCCTCGGCTACGGCTCGCAGGGTCACGCGCACGCGCTCAACCTGCACGACTCCGGATTCGACGTGCGCGTGGGACTGCGCCCCGAGTCGTCCTCGATCCTCAAGGCCGAGGAGGCCGGACTGCGCGTGCTCGGCATCGCCGACGCCGCGGCCGAGGCCGACATCATCATGATCCTGCTGCCCGACACCGAGCAGAAGCGCATCTACGAGCTCGAGATCGCGCCGCACCTGACGGCGGGCAAGTGCCTGCTCTTCGCCCACGGCTTCAACATCCGCTTCAACCTCATCAATCCGCCCGCCGACGTCGACGTGGCCATGGTCGCGCCCAAGGGTCCCGGCCACCTGGTGCGGCGCACCTACGTCGAGGGCGGCGGCGTGCCGTCGCTGATCGCGGTCCACCAGGACGCCACCGGCAACGCGCACGCGATCGCGCTGGCCTACGCCCACGGCATCGGCGCGACGCGCGCCGGCGTGCTCGAGACGACCTTCACCGAGGAGACCGAGACGGACCTCTTCGGCGAGCAGGCCGTGCTCTGCGGTGGGGTGAGCGCCCTGGTCACCGCCGGTTACGAGACCCTCGTCGAGGCGGGCTACCAGCCCGAGAGCGCGTACTTCGAGTGCCTGCACGAGCTCAAGCTGATCGTCGATCTGATGTACGAAGAGGGGATCACCGGCATGCGCTACTCGGTGTCAGACACCGCCGAGTACGGCGACCTCACCCGCGGCCCGCGAATCATCACGAGCCAGGTGAAGGCCGAGATGAAGAAGGTGCTCACCGAGATCCAAGACGGCACCTTCGCCGCCGAGTGGATCAAGGAGAACGAGATCGGCCGCCCGCGCTACCGCGAGTTGCGCGAGGTCGGCAAGAAGCACGCGATCGAGGACATCGGCAAGAAGCTGCGCGCCATGATGCCCTTCGTCTCGGCGGGCAAGCAGAAGGTCTCGGAGGCCTCGGGCGGCGACACCGACTGACGCCGATGGGCGCTGGCTCCGATGGACCCGGTACCGACGACCTAGCAACCAAAACGAGGGGCGACCTAGGAGCGCCCCTCGTTTTGGTTTCGAATCCCTGGCCGAGTGTCTACAGGTTCCCGACCACGTAGTTGATGCTCGCGCACAGCGCGGCCACGTCCTCGGGGTCCACGCTCGGGAACATCGCCACGCGCAGCTGGTTGCGGCCGAGCTTGCGGTAGGGCTCGGTGTCCACGACGCCGTTCGCGCGCAGCACCTTGGCGATCACCGCGGCGTCAATCGCGTCGTCGAAGTCGATCGTGCCCACGACGTGGCTGCGCTGGGCGGGGTCGGCCACGAACGGCGTGGCGAACTCCGAGGCCTCGGCCCACGAGTAGAGGATCTCGGCCGAACGGCTCGAACGGCCCGCGGCGAAGGCGAGCCCCCCGTTCTCGTTCATCCACCGGACCTGGGAGGCGAGCAGGTGAATCGTCGTCAGGGCGGGCGTGTTGTAGGTCTGGTTCAGCCGCGAGTTGTCCAGGGCGATCTTCAGGTCGAAGAACGCGGGCACCCAGCGGTCCGAGGCCGCCAGCTGCTCGATGCGCGCCACGGCCGCGGGCGAGCAGAGCGCGAGCCAGAGTCCGCCATCGGAGGCGAAGGACTTCTGGGGGGCGAAGTAGTAGCAGTCGAACTGCGAGGGGTCAACCATGAGCCCGCCGGCGGCCGACGTGGCGTCCACGGCGACGAGACCGGTCGCCCCCTGCGGGCGGGTAATCGGCATCATGACGCCCGTCGAGGTCTCGTTGTGGGTGAGCGCGTACAGGTCGACCGAGTCGTCCACGACGGGGCTCGGGTGCGTGCCGGGCTCGCTCTTGATGACCTGGGGCTCATCGACGTGCGGGGCGGCCTTGGCCGCCGAGGCGAACTTGGACGAGAACTCGCCGAAGCTGAGGTGCTGGCTGCGCCGCTCGATGAGGTGGAAGGTCGCGGCGTCCCAGAAGCAGGTCGTGCCGCCGTTGCCGAGCAGGACCTCGTAGCCGTCGGGCAGGTTGAACAGCGACGCGAGGCCGTCGCGCACCTCACCCACTTTGTTGCGCACCGTCGCCTGGCGGTGCGAGGTGCCGAGGTAGCTCGGCGCGTCGGCGACGAGGGCGTCGATCTGGGCGGCGCGGACTTTGGACGGCCCAGAGCCGAAACGTCCATCGCGCGGCAGGAGGTCGGAGGGGATTCGGATGCTGTCGGGGGAGGTCATAGACTGTCAATCTTACGGACAACGGATTGGAGTCGTGATGAGCGCCCGAGTCAGTAACCTTCTGGGGGGACTTGCGCCGAGCGCGACCCTGGCCGTGGACGCCAAAGCCAAGGCGTTAAAGGCATCTGGCGAGCCCATCATCGTCTACGGCGCCGGCGAGCCCGACTTCCCGACCCCGGCGCACATCGTCGAGGCCGCGGCGAAGGCCTGCTACGACCCGGTGAACTACAAGTACACCCCGACGGCCGGCCTGCCCGAGCTGCGCGAGGCGATCGTCGCCAAGACCCGGCGCGACTCGGGTCTCGAGATCGCCGCGAGCCAGGTGCTGGTCACCAACGGCGGCAAGCACGCGGTCGCCACGGCCTTCATGACCATGCTCAACCCCGGTGACGAGGTGCTGATCCCGTCGCCGTTCTGGACGACCTACCCCGAGGCGGTGTACCTCGCCGGCGGGATTCCGGTCCCCGTGCCCACGAGCGAGGCGAACGGGTTTCGCGTCACGGTCGAGGACCTCGAACGTCACCGCACCGACAAGACCAAGCTGCTCGTCTTCGTGTCGCCGTCCAACCCGACCGGCGCGGTGGTGACGCCCCAGGACGTCGCCGCGATCGGGCGCTGGGCCGCCGAGCACGACGTCTGGGTCCTCTGTGACGAGATCTACGAGCACCTGGTCTACGGCGACGCCACCAACGTCTCGATGCCGGTGGTGGCCCCCGAGCTGGGCGACCGCTGGGTCGTCGTGAACGGCGTGGCAAAGACCTACGCCATGACCGGCTGGCGCATTGGCTGGATGGTGGGGCCCACGGACGTCATGGGCGCGGCCGTGAACTACCAGAGCCAGACCACGTCGAACATCTCGAACATCTCCCAGCGCGCCGCCGTGGCCGCGCTGACGGGCGACCTCACCGCCGTTGGCGAGATGCGCGCGGCTTTCGACCGGCGCCGCCACACCATGACGACGATGCTCAACGCGATCGACGGCGTGTCCTGCGCGGTGCCCGAGGGGGCGTTCTACTGCTACCCGAACGTGACGGGCCTGCTGGGCCGGCCGCTCGCCGGGCGGGTCGCGACCTCCTCGGCCGAGCTCGCCGAGAACCTCCTCGAGACGGCCAAGATCGCGGTCGTTCCCGGCGAGGCCTTCGGCACGCCGGGCTACTTCCGGCTCAGCTACGCGCTGGGCGATGACGACCTGGTCGAGGGTCTGACCCGCCTGGGCGATCTCGTTAACGGCTGACGCTTACTAGCGTGGGTTGATCAAAGAAAGGTGAACAGTGGCTCGTGTACTGGTAACGGAGGAAATCGCGCAGTCGGGGCTCCAGGAGCTCCGTAACGCTGGACACGAGGTCGACGTCCGACTCGGGCTGTCGCCGGCGGAGCTGCTCGAGGCAGTGGTGGGCGCGAACGCGCTGATCATCCGGTCGGCCACGCAGGTGGACGCGGCGACGCTGGAGGCGGCGAGTGACCTCATCGTGGTCGGGCGCGCGGGCATCGGCCTGGACAACGTCGATGTCGCCAAGGCGACCGAGCTGGGGGTCATGGTAGTCAACGCCCCCCAGTCGAACATCCTCTCCGCGGCCGAACAGGCGCTGGCCCTGCTGCTCGCCCAGGCCCGCAACATCCCCCAGGCCCACGCGGCACTGAAGGACGGCAAGTGGGAGCGTTCCAAGTGGGAGGGCGTCGAGCTCTACGGCAAGACCCTCGGAGTGGTCGGCCTGGGCAAGATCGGCGCGCTCGTCGCCCAGCGCGCGCTCGCTTTCGGCATGCGGATCGTGGCCTTTGACCCCTACATCTCCGAGGAGCGGGCCAAGCACATGGGCGTGCAGCTGATGACCCTGGACTCATTGCTCGCCCAGAGCGACTTCATCACCATCCACCTGCCCAAGAACAAGGAGACCACCAACCTGCTCGACGCGGCCGCCCTGGCCAAGACCAAGGTCGGCGTGCGCATCGTGAACGCGGCGCGCGGGGGCATCGTGAATGAGGACGACCTCGCCGAAGCGATCCGCAACGGCCACGTCCACGGCGCGGCCCTGGACGTGTTCGCCAAAGAGCCCACGACGGCGTCGCCGTTGTTCGAGCTTCCCTCGGTCGTCGTGGTGCCACACCTCGGCGCCTCGACCGCCGAAGCCCAGGACAAGGCCGGCGTCACCATCGCCGAGCAGGTCCAGCTCGCCCTCGCCGGGGACTTCGTGCCCTTCGCGGTCAACGTCGCGGCCGGCGAGGTCTCCAACGTCGTGCGGCCCTTCATGGGCCTCGCCGAGGTGCTCGGCCGATTCATCGGCGGCCTGCTCGACGGCAACCCCGCCGACCTCGAGGTGATCTACCAGGGCGAGCTCGCCGGCGCGGGCACCAAGATCCTCACACTGTGCGCACTGAAGGGCCTGCTCGGGGCCACCGGCCACGACGGGGTGTCCTTCGTGAATGCGCCCCAGATGGCGGCCGAGCACGAACTCACCTGGGGCGAGGTGTCCACGGTTGAGTCACCGGAGTACGTGAACCTGATCACGGTGCGCTCGGGCGACCACGCGGTCTCGGGCACCCTGATGACGATCGGGACCCGGCTCGAGACCCGCATCGTCACCGTCGACGGCCACAGCGTCGAGATCCCGCCCGCGGCCACGATGCTGGTCGTGCGCAACGACGACCGTCCGGGCATGATCGGTCACGTCGGCCTCGCCCTCGGCGAGGCGCACGTGTCGATCTCGTCCATGGCGGTGGGGCCGGACCCGACCACCAAGACCGCGCTCATGGTGATCTCCACGACGACGCCGACTCCCGAGTCGGTGATCGACCGGCTGCGCTCGACCGAGGGGATTCAGGACATCCACCTGATCACGCTGCGCTAATCGCGCGGCGCGGTCAGGCCCGGCTGATCCGGTCGATCCGCTCCATCACGTCACCGCTCAGCAGGTCGATCGCGTCCAGGGCCGTCATGTTCTCGCGCACCTGGGCGGCCGATGACGCGCCGGTGATGACCGTCGAGACGTTGGGATTCTTCGCGCACCAGGCGAGGGACAGCTGGGTGAGCGAGACGCCGAGCTCGTCGGCGATGACCTTGAGGTCCGCGACTTTCTTGTTGCGCGCGGGGTCGGTCAGCATGCCGCGCAGCCACTCGTAGCCGGGCAGGGTCGCGCGTGACCCCTCGGGGACGCCGTGCAGGTACTTGCCGGTCAGCAGGCCCGACGAGAGTGGCGACCAGATCGTGGTGCCCAGCCCGATGTCCTCGTAGAGACGCCGGTACTCCTTCTCGACGCGGTCGCGCCACAGGATGTTGTACTGGGGCTGCTCGACGACGGGCTTGTGCAGGTGGTGCCGATCGGCGATGTCGTAGGCCGCGCGAATGTCGTCGGCGTTCCACTCCGACGTGCCCCAGTAGAGCGCCTTGCCCTGGCTGACCATGTCGCTCATGGCCCACACGGTCTCCTCGATGGGCGTCTTGGGGTCGGGGCGGTGACAGAAGACGAGGTCGACGAAGTCGAGTCCGAAGCGCTCGAGCGATCCGTCGATCGCCTGGTGGAGGTACTTGCGGTTGAGCGTGTTCTTCATGTTGGGCACGTCGTGCAGGCCCCAGAAGAGCTTCGTCGAGACCACGAACTCGTGGCGGGCCCAGCCGAGCTCGCGGAAGGCCGCGCCCATGACGCGCTCGGACTCCCCGGCGGCGTAGGCCTCGGCGTTGTCAAAGAAGTTGACCCCGGCCTCCTTGGCCGCCGCGAGGCACTCCGCGGCCTGTTGGGCGGTCTCGACCTGGCCCTGGTTGGCGAAGGTGACCCAGCTGCCAAATGACAGGACGCTCACCTTTAAGCCTGAACGTCCGAGACGGCGGTAGTGCATGGTGGCCATAGTGCTCCTTTGCGTAGGGGTCAGGACTCGGGCTTGCGCGGGACCGTCGGCCACTCGTCGTAGGAGACGGGTCCGGAGGCTCGACCGCGAGAGCCGCGCGAGACCAGGGCAATAGCGCCGGCGACGAGGCCCAGGAGGACGACGAGGACGGCGAGTTTGACGAAGGCCCGTATGACGCTCACGGGCTCGAGGCTACTCCAGGGCGGGCGCTTTACACGGCGGACTGGGGCGGTAGACTCGTGGCGTGAGCACATCTGCGATCGTCGAGCTGCTGCTGCATTAGGGCGAGTGCATACTCGCCCGACGCCCCCGCATCCGCGGGGGTTTTTTGTTTCTGGAATGAATTGAGGAGGCCATGATGGGTTCGTACCCCAATCCGCAGCAGCCCAGCCCCATGCCGTTCGGCAAGTACAGCCCGACGGTGCCCGTGGACCTCACGGACCGCACGTGGCCGAACCGGCGACTGAGCAAAGCGCCGCGATGGTGCAGCGTGGACCTGCGCGACGGCAACCAGGCCCTCATCGATCCCATGGACCTCGAGCGCAAGGGCGCGATGTTCGCCCAACTCGTCGCGATGGGCTTCAAGGAGATCGAGGTGGGGTTCCCCGCCGCCTCCCAGCCCGACTTCGACTTCGTGCGCCACATCATCGACGACGGTCTCATCCCTGACGACGTGACCATTCAGGTCCTCGTCCAGTGCCGCGAGGACCTGATCACGCGGACCTACGAGGCGCTGCGCGGGGCGCACCGAGCGATCGTGCACTTCTACAACTCCACCTCGACCCTGCAGCGGCGGGTGGTGTTCAACCTCGACATGCCGGGCATCACGGCGATCGCCCTCGAGGCGGCCCGGCTCTGCCGGTCCCTCGAGTCGGTCTCGCCCGAGACCGAGTTCCTCTACGAGTACTCGCCCGAGAGCTTCACCGGCACCGAGCTGCCCTACGCGCTCGACATCGTGAACGAGGTCATCCGGGTCATCGACCCGACCCCGGAGCGCCCGCTCATCGTCAACCTGCCCGCGACCGTCGAGGCCTACACCCCGAACCTGTACGCCGACGCGATCGAGTGGTTCTCGCGCAACGTCGATCGGCGCGACTCGGTCGTGCTGTCGCTGCATCCCCACAACGACCGGGGCACCGCCGTGGCCGCCGCCGAGCTCGGCGTGCTCGCCGGTGCCGACCGCGTCGAGGGCACCCTCTTTGGCAACGGGGAGCGCACCGGCAACGTCGACGTCGTGACCCTGGCGCTCAACCTCTTCTCCGAGGGCGTGGACCCCGAACTCGACCTGAGCGACATCGACGCCATCCGCCACGTGGCCGAGTACGCCAACCGGTTGCCGGTCCACCCGCGCCACCCCTACGTCGGCGAGCTCGTCTACACGGCGTTCTCGGGCTCGCACCAGGACGCGATCAAGAAGGGGATGACCGCCATCGGGGACGCCTACGAGCACTGGGAAGTCCCCTACCTGCCCATCGACCCCAAGCACACCGGGCGCACCTACGAGGCGATCATCCGGGTCAACTCCCAGTCGGGCAAGGGCGGCGTCGCCTACGTGCTCAGCACCGAGCACGGCCTCGACCTGCCCCGAGCGATGCAGGTCGAGTTCTCCAAGCGCGTCCAGGCCCTGACCGAGGCCTCGGGCACCGAGATCTCGCCCACCGAGATCTGGGAGGTCTTCAGCACGACCTACCTGCCCGAGAGCCCGGCCATCCAGCTGCTCTCGAGCGAGGTCCGCACTGATTCGCACCGCACGACGATCTTCGCCCAGCTGCTGGTGGACGCGAAACACGTCACCCTGAAGGGCGAGGGCAACGGGCCGATCGACGCCATGATGAACGGGCTGCGCAACGAGCTCGGCGTGGGCTTCAAGGTCCGCGACTACAGCGAGCACGCGCTCACCGCGGGCGCCGAGGCATCCGCCGTGGCCTACGTCGAAGCCGAGGGTGACGACGGTGCGACCTGGTGGGGCGTCGGCATGAGCTCGTCGATCCTCGACGCGTCACTCGAAGCGGTCGTCTCGGCCGCGAATCGTCGTCGTTAACGAATCGGACCATTAGCATCGTTAAGTGATTTCGCACGCGTTGACGCCCACCATCGGCTGGGCGGCCGTCGCGGTAGGTCTCGTGAGCACGTGGTCCCAGTGGCGCCGCGTCAGTGACGACGGCGTCGAGGGCGTCTCGCTCGCGACCTGGTCACTCTTCGCGATGATGGGCGGGTTCTGGATCGCCTACGGGCTGGTCGCGCGCTCCTGGCCGGTCGTCATCGGCAGCCTCGTGATCCTGCCGATCCAGGGCGCGATCCTCGTGCGGCTCTCGCCGTGGCGCGACGTGCGCACCCTGGGGTATTCGTTCACGATCTTCTCAGCAACGTGCCTGGTGCCAGCACTTATCGGCGGATGGTCGGCGGGGGTCTACGGCATCGGCGTCACGATGTCGCTCACCCGCATCCCCCAACTGATCGAACTCATTCGCACCGCTGACGCCACCGGGGTCTCCGCGTCGTCGTGGTCGCTCGGGGCCGTCGGGTCCGTCTTGTGGGTCGCCTTCTACGCCGGCGACCACCTCTGGGCGGCGCTCGTCGCCACCAGCGCCGCCGGCATCGCCAACGTGGCGATAGCGGCGCTGGCCACCTGGCGTCACCGCCAGACGCGCCGCGCGCTCATCGCCGAGGAAGTCTTCGCCTACTAGCCGAAGAGGCTCGCGTAGCCGTTGATCGCCGGCTGCCCACCGAGGTGGGCGAAGAGGACGTGGGCGTCGGGCTCGAGCTCGTGGCGCTGGACGAGGTCGATGAGTCCGGCGAGGGACTTGCCCTCGTAGACCGGGTCGGTGATCATCGCCTCGAGGGACGCGCCCAGCTTCATCGCGTGGACCGTCCGGTCGTCGGGGATCCCGTAGGTGCCCGCGTGGTAACGGTCGTCGAGGATGATCTCCTCGTCGAGGATGGGCCGCTGTACGCCGATGAGCTCGGCCGTCGCGCGCGCGATCCTCGCGACCTGGTCCCAGGTCTCGGCGGGCTTCGCGGAGCCGTCGATGCCGATGACCTTGCGCGGCAGGTCGTTGATGGCGAAGCCGGCGATCATCCCCGCCTGGGTCGAACCGGTGACCGAGCAGACGATCACGTAGTCAAAGGCGATGCCGAGCTCGCGCTCCTGCTCCTCGACCTCGAGCGCCCAGCCGGCGAAGCCGAGTCCACCCAGGCGGTGGTCCGAGGCCCCGGCGGGAATCGCGTAGGGCCGGTGGCCCGCGGCCTCGAGCTCGGCGATGGCCTGCTCCCAGCTGGCCTTGAAGCCAATGCCGAAGTTCGCGTCCACGAGCCGGACGTCGGCCCCCATGAGCCGGCTGAGCAGGATGTTGCCCACCCGGTCGTAGGTGACGTCGGGCCAGTTGACCCAGCTCTCTTGGATCAGCACGCACTTCATGCCCACGGCCGCGGCCGCGGCGGCCACCTGGCGGGTGTGGTTGGACTGGACCCCGCCGATCGACACCAGCGTGTCACAGCCCTGCGCGAGGGCGTCGGCGACCAGGTACTCGAGCTTGCGAACCTTGTTCCCGCCGAAGGCGAGGCCCGAGTTCACGTCCTCGCGTTTGGCCCAGACCGTCGCTCCGCCCAGGTACTCACTCAATCGGTCGAGTCGATGGATCGGTGACGGGCCGAAGCGCAGTGGGTACCGGGGGAACTGATCGAGGGACATGGTCCTCCTCTCTGATGCAACCTTGATCCGACGTTATCCGAGTCCATCTCACCGCGACGAGCGGCGCCAGCGACGTTCGTGGGCGAAGCGCCGGGGTAGTTCGCGCGCGATCGCGTCGTATATCGCACGCTCACCAGGGGCCGGCTCGACGAGCCGTCCCGGGCGCGGCAGCGGGGGTTCGGCGAGCGTCGCGTCCCCGGCGGCGCTCGCGGCGACGTGGGCGACCCCGCGCAGCTGGGCCGTCAGCGGATCGTCCACTTGGATGACGGGCCGCTCGAGCATCGTGGCGTAGATCTGGCACCACAGGTCTGACTGGGCCCCGCCGCCGATGAGCCGCACGGGATCGAGGCGCCGCCCGGCGAAGCGCTCGACGTGGGCGAAGAGCCACGCGCTGTTCGCTGCGACCCCCTCGAGGACGGCGCGCACGAGGTCCGCAGTGGTCGTGGTGACCGACAGGTTGGCAAAGCCCCCGCGGGCGCCCTTGTCGTCGGCCGGCGAGCGCTCGCCGGCGAGCCACGGCGCGAAGCGCACGCCGTTCGCGCCGGCGGGCGCGGTCGCCGCGAGGGCCGTCAGCTCGCTGAACGACGGCGCGCTGGCGGGTCCGCCCAGCAGGTCGCGCAGCCAGGCGAGGGCGCGCGCCCCCGTCTCTTGATTATTGATGACGAGGTAGTGGTCGTTGTCCAGGCCCGGCACCGACGCGATCGAGTGCACGACGTCGGTCTTCTTGGACGGCACCGGGCAGCTGATCCACGACGTGGTCGACAGCGCGAGGTGCGTGTCGTAGAGCCGGATCGCGCCCGAGCCGAGCGTCGCCGCGTGCAGGTCGGGAATGCCGGTCGCCACGACCGTCGACGGTGCGAGGCCGAGCTGCTCGGCGACTTCGGGCCGCAGGGTCCCCACGCTCGTCCCGAAGGGCACCAGGGGAGCGAGCCGCTGGTCGCTCAGCCCCACGAGGCCCAACAGCACGGGGTCGTAGCGCAACTCGCTGAGGTGGCGGTTGTCGGTCATCCACATGGCGAGTCGAGACGCGTGGGTGGCCGAGGCGACACCGGTGAGGCGCATCGTGAGGTAGTCCACCGGCTCGAGGTACCAGCGCGTCGCCGCGACGATGGCGGGCCGCTCGTGCTCGAGGAAGAGGATCTGGCCGACGGGGTCGGCGCCCGCGGTGGACGGGGCGCCGCCGCTGCGACGGATGAACGAGAGGGCGGCCCGCGGGCGATAGCCCTGCACCGGTCCGCCGACGGCGCGTCGGCTCCACGGGCCGCCCCGGGTGTCCATCCAGGTCAGGCAGGGTCCGGTCGGGACGCCGTTCGCGTCGACCGGCACGGTCGACCCGTACTGACCCGTCACCCCGATGGCGCGCACGCGCCGGGCGCGTTCGGGGTCGACGAGCAGCCGCCGGGCGCCGCGCAGCACGAGGTCCCACCACTCGCTCGCGTCCTGGGTGGCCTCGCCGTCGCGCGCGAAGGTCGTCGTCACCGCGTCGGTGACGTGCTCGACGAGCGAGCCCCGCGAGTCGACGAGGCCGACCTTTGGTCCCCCCGTTCCCAGGTCGACGACGAGGTAGAGCGCGTCGTGCACGGCTAGTCGGTGATCGCCTGCTGGTGGTCCATC
Organism: Actinomycetes bacterium; assembly: GCA_021784205.1. The sequence continues at coordinate 9,155 of JAJXTB010000001.1, read as the reverse complement.
ATGTCGGCCATGAAGAACCGGATGAGGTCGTCGGTCTCGGGGGTCGGGCCGCCGGGGACGCCCCCGTAGATCGCCCCGGACTGGGCCGGGGCGTCGGCGTGGGCCTCGGCGTAGGCGACGGCGTCGGCGAGGTCGGTCTCCCATCGCTCGAGCACGCCGGGCTGGGTCTGGGGCCGGGTGACGGCCATGTGCAGGGCGTTGGGGTACTGCTGGCCGTTGAGCCGCCAGCCCCGGAGGCGAAGGAAGTCGTTCACGAGGTAGACGTCGTAGTCGGTGGCGGTGAAGGAGAACAGGAAGCTCGGCGAGCCGATGATGCGCAGGCTCTCGTGGGCGCGCACCGCCCGCTGCATCGCCGCCGAGGTCTCAAAGATCTGGCGGGCGTACTCGCGATAGCCCGACCGACCGAGCTGGACCATGGCGGCCCAGGTGGCCGCGAGCAAGCCCCCCGATCGCGAGCCGTCCATGCCGGGCGAGCAGTACTTGCCGCCTGACCAGTCGGGTTGGTAGAAGTACTGGCTGTTGCGCAGCGCTCGATCGGCGAAGCACAGCACGCTGGTGCCCTTGAGGGCGTAGCCGTACTTGTGGGTGTCGGCGGACATCGACGTGACGCCAGGGACCGAGAGGTCAAAGTCCGTGTCGACGTAGCCGAGCTCGCGCCCGAAGGGCAGGATGAAGCCGCCCAGGCAGCCGTCGACGTGCAGGCCGATGTTGCGCTCGAGTGCGAGCTGACCGAGCTCGGCGATCGGGTCGATCGTGCCGTAGCCGTAGTTGCACGCCGAGCCCACGAGCGCGACCGTGTTCGCGTCGACGTGCTCGCGCACCCAGTCGAGGTCCACCTGGGCGGTGCGGGGATCGACGGGGGCGACGCGCATCTCCACGCCGAAGAGGTGCCCGGCCTTGTCGAAGGCGGGGTGGGCCGTCTCGGGCTTGATCATGTTGGGCCGTTGCACCTCGTGCGCGTTCGACTCGCGATAGGCGAGCACCGCGTGGGCGATGGACGCCGAGCCGCCCGAGGTGACCAGGCCGGCCGGGTCGGTGTGCGCGGCGGCGCCGAGCAGGTCGAGTGTCATGGCGATGATCTCGGCCTCGAACTTGGTAGCGCTGGGGCACATGTCGCGCTGCAGGGTGTTCACGTGCGAGAAGTACGAGAACGCGCGGTTCAAGAAGTCGTAGTGCTCGTGGTCCCCGCAGTACATGGTGCCCGAGCACTGCCCGGTCTCCCAGGTCGGGTCCTCGCGCGACGCGAGGTCCTCGAGCTGCGCGAGCACGTCGGTGCGACGCGCGCCATCTTCGGGCAGGACTCGGTGGACCGGGTACTCCTCGGCGTAGGGGAAAGGGACCATGGCGCTCCTCGTCGTCGCTACCGAGAGCGTAGGACCGCTCAGTGGCTCACGCGAGTCCCGTGGCCGAGCGGTGCAGCCGCGCGAATGCCGCCGCCACCTGGGCCGTCGAGGCACCAGTGCCGAGCAGGAGGCTCAGCAGCACCCGGGCCTTTCGCCCGTCGAGGAAGCCCGCGCTGATCAAGCCACGCCCCAGGAGGTCGCGCTCGGAGCCGTCGTAGCCGTAGGTGGACTCCAGGACGTCGCCGGCGCCCGTGCGCGACGCGAGCACGACGGGCACTTCGCCGGCGAGTGCGGCGAGTGGCCCGACCAGGCGCCCAGGCACGTGACCGCCGCCGAAACCCTCGATGACGACCCCGGCGTAGCCGAGGTCCGCGAGGTGCTCGAGCAGACGCCCGTCGTCACCCAGGGCGCAGCCCACGAGGGCGACGGGCGGGACAAAGGGCCCGAGGCGGTCGGGCTCGATCACCCGTGCGAGGGGCGGCGGGTTGACGTAGCGTCGCGCGCGACCCTCGACCACGCGGCCGATCGGGCCAGTCGTGCGCGACGCGAACGCGCCGAGGCTCGACGAATCGGACTTGCGCACGAAACGGGCCGCGTGGATCTCGTCGTTCATGACCACGAGCACGCCCAGGTCGCGCAGTCGCGAATCGCCCGCGACGCGGATCGCCGCGGCGAGGTTCGCCGGTCCGTCGGCGCTGAGCTCGCCGGGGTGGCGCATGGCGCCGGTGACGACGACGGGGCTACCCGCAACGGTGAGCAGATCCAGCGCGAAGGCGAACTCTTCGATGGTGTCCGTTCCCTGGGCGACGACCGCGCCGTCGAAGCCGTTCGCGAAGTCACGGCGCAGCCGACCGCTCACCTCGATGGCGTCGGCGATGGTGAGCTCGCCGGATGGCACCTGGCGCACGCCGACCACCGCAAGGTCGATGTCGCCAATGGCGCCGGCCGCCTCACCGAGGAGCGCCGCGCCCGCGAGGTTCGGAGCCACGCCTCCCGAGCCGTCGGCGTCGGTCGAGGCGATGGTGCCGCCCGTCGTATAGAGGACTACCCGCGCGCGAGCGGGACGTTTCGGTTCGTGTGATGGGATCGACACGCGGTGTCTCGATCAGGCGAGGACGTGGCCGTCGCGGTCGAAGTGACCGGCGAGCGTCGGGGCGACGGCGGCGGCTTCGTACCGGTCAATGTCGGCGGCGTGGCGCAGGGTGAGTCCGATGTCGTCCCAGCCGTTGAGGAGTCGCTGGCGGGTCATCGGGTCCAGGGCGAAGGACCGGTGCCAGCCCTGGGCAGGGACCTCGACGGTCAGCCCTTCGACGTCGATCACGAGGTGGGTCGCCGGGTCACGGGTGACCATCGCGGCGAGCTCCTCGACGTCCTCGGCGGCCAGCTGCACGATGACGAGGCCCTGCTTGCTCGAGTTGTTGCGGAAGATGTCGCCAAACGACGGCGCGATGATCGCCTCGAAGCCGTAGTCCATCAGGGCCCAGACCGCGTGCTCGCGCGACGAGCCGGTGCCGAAGCGCGGCCCCGCGAGCAGGATCGAGGCGCCCTGGTAGATCGACTGATTGAGCACGAAGTTGGGGTCGTCACGCCACTCGCTGAACAGGCCACGCCCGAAGCCGGTGCGCTCGACGCGCTTCAGCCAGCCCGACGGGATGATCTGGTCCGTGTCGACATCCGAGCGCCCGAGCGGGACCGCGCGGCCCTCGATGAGCGACACGGCCTTCATCGGACCACCTCGGGCGTTGCGAAGTGGCCGGCGAGGGCGGTCGCGGCGGCCACGGCTGGTGAGACCAAGTGGGTCCGACCGCCGCGTCCCTGGCGGCCCTCGAAGTTCCGATTCGAGGTCGATGCACTGCGCTGTCCGGGTTCGAGCTGGTCGGGATTCATGCCCAGACACATCGAACAGCCGGGCTCGCGCCACTCGAATCCGGCGTCTCGGAACACGCGGTCGAGACCCTCGGCCTCGGCCTGGGCCTTGATGCGATGCGAGCCCGGCACGACCAGTGCCCGCACACCCGCCGCGACGCGGCCGCCCTTGGCGACGCGAGCGGCGGCGCGCAGGTCCTCGATGCGCGAGTTGGTGCACGAGCCGATGAAGACGACGTCGACGGCGACGTCGGTCATGGGCGTGCCCGGGGCGAGACCCATGTAGGCGAGCGAACGGGCGGTCGACTCACGACGGTCGGTGTCCTCGAAGTCGTCCGGCGAGGGCACGACACCGTCGATCGCGACGACCTGGGCGGGATTGGTCCCCCACGTGACGAAGGGTACGAGCTGGTCGGCGTCGAGTACGACCTCGGCGTCGAATACCGCGTCCGGGTCGCTCGTGAAGCCGCGCCACCGGTCCGCGGCGGCCTCGAACGCCTGGCCGCCCGCGATGGTGGGGCGCTGGCGCAGGTAGTCGATCGTGGTCTCGTCGACCCCGACGAGCCCGGCGCGGGCCCCGGCCTCGATGCTCATGTTGCACACGGTCATGCGGCCCTCCATCGACAGGGCGGTGATGGCACTGCCGCGGTACTCGATGACGTAGCCGGCGCCGCCGCCGGTGCCCAGGCGCGCGACGATCGCCAGCACGAGGTCCTTCGCGCTCACGCCATCGGGCAGGGTGCCGTTGACGGTGACGGCCATCGTCTTGGGACGTTGCTGGGGGAGTGTCTGGGTCGCGAGCACGTGCTCGACCTCGCTCGTGCCGATGCCGAAGGCGAGGGCGCCGAAGGCACCGTGCGTGGAGGTGTGCGAGTCGCCGCACACGATGGTCATGCCGGGCTGGGTCACGCCCAACTCGGGGCCGATGACGTGCACGATGCCCTGGTTTTCGTGGCCCCTCGGGAACAGGGTCACACCGAACTCGCGGCAGTTCTCGTCGAGCGCCTCGAGCTGGCGCCGCGAGATGGGGTCCTCGACGGGCGTATCAATCGGGTCGGTGGGCACGTTGTGGTCGGCGGTGGCCAGGGTGCGATCGGGGCGCCGGACGGCGCGGTGGTTCAGTCGCAGCCCGTCGAATGCCTGGGGGCTCGTGACCTCGTGGATGAGGTGCAGGTCGATGTAGAGGACCGTCGGCTCGCCCTCGGGACTGGCGACGACGTGCTCGTTCCAAATCTTCTCGAAGAGGGTCTGGCCGGGCACGTCAGCGCAGTCCCGTGATCCGCACGCGAAGCACGCCCGACGGCGCCTCGTAGTCCACTTCGTCGCCCAGGGCGTGGCCGAGCAGGGCCGAGCCGAGCGGCGAGGTCGGCGAGGCGACGAGGACCCCCTCGGGCTTCTCCTCGATCGAGCCGATGAAGAACTCCTGGGCGTCGTCGTCGGCGTCGCCGTCGTAGACGACGCTGACGATGGAGGCGTGCTGGACGACGCCGGCGTTCACGTCGCGCTTGACCAGCTCGTGGTTCCTGATCACATTGTCGATCTGGCGGATTCGGGCCTCCATCTTGCCCTGCTCGTCCTTGGCGGCGTGGTAGTCGCCGTTCTCCGAGAGGTCGCCGAGCAGTCGGGCGGCCTCGATCACCCGCGCGATCTCGGTCCGGCCGACGGTAGTCAAGTGGTGGTACTCGTCACGGAGCTTGTCCAGTGTTTCTTTGGTTATGCGATGGATCTCGCCAGCCATGAGGTGTCGTCTCCTGGGTAGGACTCTGACTCTAGCGGTCGGGTTCTGACTTTACGGACTGGGTTTGCTCCTGGCTGGGCGGGCCAAGCAGACTGGGGGGAATCAGGGAGGTTGACGTGGCGGGGAACGAACCGTATCGAGTGGCGGTGATCGGGGGCGACGGGATTGGTCCCGAGGTGACGCGCGCCGCCCTGGCCGTGGTCGAGGCGGCGGGCGTCGCACTGACCACGACGGACTTCGACCTGGGGGCGGCCCGGTACCTGCGCGACGGCTTCGTGCTGGACGACGAGACCCTCGAGGCGTTGCGCGGCCACGACGCGATCCTGCTCGGCGCGGTGGGCCCGGCGATCGGGGACACGCGCATCCCCGGCGGCGTCTTGGAGCGCGGCCTGCTGCTCGCCATGCGCTTTGGCCTTGACCTCTACGTGAACTACCGCCCCTTCCACGGGGTGCCCGGCTCGATCGCCGACGGTCTGGATTTCGCGATCGTGCGCGAGAACACCGAGGGCCCCTACGCCGGCGAGGGTGGGGTGCTTCGCTACGGCACGGCTCACGAGGTGGCGACCCAGGGCTCGGTGAATACCCGCTTCGGGGTCGAGCGCTGCGTGCGCTACGCCTTCGAGCGGGCCGCCCAGCTGGAGCGGCCGCGGCTCACCCTCGTGCACAAGACCAACGTGCTCACCTTCGCCGGGAACCTCTGGTCGAGAGTTGTCAACGAGGTGAAAGTCGAGTACCCCACGGTCGCTGTGGACTACAACCACGTCGACGCCGCCTGCATCTACCTGGTGGAGAACCCGGCGCGCTACGGGATCATCGTTACCGACAACCTGTTCGGCGACATCCTCTCGGACCTGGCGGGGGCGGTGAGCGGGGGTATTGGCTTCGCCGCCAGCGCGAACCTGAACCCGGCGCGCACCGGCGCGTCGCTCTTCGAGCCGGTGCACGGCGCCGCCCACGACATCGTCGGGACCGACACGGCCAACCCCTTGGCGGCGGTGTCCTCGGCCGTTTTGATGCTCGAGCACCTGGGCGAGACCGACGCTGCACGGCGCATCGCGTCGGCAGTGGCAGACTTTGAACGCGACGGTGTCGCCGGAGGCACAGCGGCCGTCACCCAACGATTGATAGAGAGGTTGTGATGCCCATAACGACAACGGAGAAGATTTGGATGGACGGCGCGCTCGTCGACTGGAACGATGCGAAGACCCACGTCCTGAGCCACGGCCTGCACTACGGAACCGGCGCGTTCGAGGGGATCCGGGCGTACAAGACGCCCCGCGGCGTCGCCGTCTTCCGGTTGCGCGAGCACATGGCCCGCTTGCTGCGCAGCTGCAAGATCCTGATGATCGACGTGCCCTTCACCCTCGACGAGCTCTGCGACGCGGTCGTGGAGACCGTGCGCGTGAACGACCTGCCCAACGGGTGCTACATCCGGCCCCTGGTCTACCTGGGTTACGGCGAGATGGGCGTGAACCCGCTGCCGGCGCCCGTGAACGTGGCGATCGCCGCCTGGCCGTGGGGCGCGTACCTCGGTGACGAGGGCCTCGCCAACGGCGTGCGGATGAAGATCTCCTCGTGGCAGCGCCACAACCCCAACGCGATGCCCACCGCGGCCAAGGGGACCGGCATGTACCTCAACTCCGGACTCGCCAAGGTCGAGGCCATCAAGGCCGGCTACGACGAGGCCATCATGCTCGGGCCCGACGGCCGCATCTCGGAGTGCACGGGCGAGAACCTGTTCGTGGTGCGCGACGGGGTCGTGCTCACGCCGCCGCCCTCCGAGGCCGGCGCCCTGCCGGGCATCACCCAGGAGACGGTCGTTCGTATCGCCACCGACCTCGGCATCACGGTGCGCTTCGAGACGCTGATCCGCACGGACCTCTACCTCGCTGACGAGGCGTTCCTCACCGGGACGGCTGCCGAGGTCGTGCCGATCGCCTCGGTGGACGACCGCGTCGTCGGGGCGGGCAAGCCGGGACCGGTCACCACCACCCTGCAGTCCACCTACTTCCAGGCGGTACGCGGCGAACTCGACCGCTACAACGGGTGGCTCACCGAGGTGTAGTCGCGTTCAGCGGTAGTGTCGTGAGGTGACTCAACCGACGTTTCTTCCAGTCCCCGCCGCCGGCGAGGTGCGTCCGACGATGCCCACGCCGACCCCCGAGTTCGCCCGCAAGCCCAAGGCGGGCCTCGTGCGCAACGCGCACCCGGTGGCGACGAGCGGTGCGGGCACGCCGGCGCCCGGTGGCGGTTACGCGCTCACCATCGCCGAGCGCGAAGTCGCCAAACTGGCCTTTGACCACGAGCACGACCGCCACGACGTGGCCGTCGGCGTCGCCGTGATCGCGGCGAAGCGCGCCAGCGCCATCGGCCGCGGTCCGACGGTCACGGACGTGCGGATCGCCCTCGACCACTTCAAGCTGCTCGACGCCACCTCGGTCGATCACCACCTCGCGAGCCCCTTCGCCGGTCTCGCCCACAGCTACGTGGCCCAGCGGGCCTTCGCCGACGCCGTGGACACCGACGAATTGGTCAACGCGGACCTTCGCTGACGGTTGAGAGGACCAGAATGAGTTTCACCCTGACTGAAGAACAACGGGCGTTCCGTGACGTGATGCACGGTTTCGTGGACCAGCGCATCTCGCCCTTCGCCGCCGAGTACGACCGCGACCAGGTATTCCCCCAGAAGAGCTTCGACGCCTGCGTCGAGATGGAACTGCCCTCGCTCGGCGTTCCCGCCGCCTACGGCGGCGCCGGCGCGGACATGGTGACCCAGGCGATCATGGCCGAAGAGATCGCCCGCGCCTGTGCGTCGACGTCGGTGACGATGCTGATCTCCAAGCTCGGCATGCTGCCGGTCATCAACTTCGCCTCCGAGGAGATCAAGCGGGCCTACCTGCCACGCATCGCCACCGGCGAGATCCAGGCGAGCTACTGCCTGTCCGAGGCCGACGCGGGCTCCGACGTGGCGGCGATGCGCACGCGCGCCGTGCGCGACGGGGACGATTACATCATCAACGGCTCGAAGTACTGGATCACCAACGCCGGGGTCTCGGACACCTACACGGTCTTCGCGAGCACCGACCCTGACGCGCGGGGACGCGGCATCAGCTGCTTCCTCGTCGAGAAGGGACCGGGCGTGGAGTTCCCCAAGCACGAGGACAAGATGGGACTGCGGGCGTCACCCACGGGCGAGGTCGTCTTCAATGACGTGCGCGTGCCGGCCTCGCACCGCATCGGCGCCGAAGGTGACGGCTTCAAGATCGCCATGCACACGCTGGACCGGTCGCGCCCGACCATCGGCGCCCAGGCCGTGGGCATCGCCCAGGGAGCGATCGACTACGCCGCGCAGTACATGACCCAGCGCCGCGCGTTCGGCGCGCCGATCAGTGACCTCCAGGGTCTGCGCTTCATGCTGGCCGACATGGCGATTCGCACCGAGGCGGCGCGCGCGATGGTCTACCACGCCTGCAGCGCGATCGACGAGGGCGACCCCGACCACAACCTCAGTTACCTGACCGCCGCGGCGAAGTCGTTCGCGTCCGACACGGCGATGAGTGTCGCGACCGACGCCGTGCAGCTGCTCGGCGGCTACGGGTTCACCAAGGACTTCCCCGTCGAGCGGTTCATGCGCGACGCGAAGATCACCCAGATCTACGAGGGCACCAATCAGGTGCAGCGCGTCGTGGTCGCCAAGCACCTGCTGAAGTAGCGAGCCCGCCTCACCACGTGGCCCCGGGCCACGAGCCATCGTGCCGAGGGGACACGGGTCGTGCTCGATCGTCGCGACCGAGTTCGCCTCGCCTCGACAGTGCCCCAGCCGCCCGACTACGCCGTAGCGGGTAGGCCGGCGATCTCGAGTTCGCGCAGTACGCCGGACCCCGACGCGATGACGACGCTGCCGGTGTCAGCGAAGAGTGCGGTCGTTGCACCGCCGTCGGTGGTGGTGACCAGTCGAGTCAGGGCACGGAGACTGTGGCAGTGCGCGACAACGAGGACGTCGGCGCCCTGCTCGAGGAGGGGGTCAATCGTGTCGGCCCAGCAGGCGCCAATTCGTCCCTCGTGATCGGCGATGGACTCGGCGCCGGGCAGGTGCTCGGGTGCGACGTCGGCGTAGCGCGCGTCGTGGCGGGGGTGGCGCAGGTCATGCTCAGGAATCGCCGGGGGCACCGCGTCGCGGTCTCGTTTCCACCGCCGCACCGACGCCT
>JAJXTB010000127.1 GCA_021784205.1 Actinomycetes bacterium | reverse complement strand
TCGGGTAACCTTGCCACCCGGCGCTTTTGCGAGTGCCTGGAGGAGTGCGAGAGCGGCCGAATCGGCACGATTGGAAATCGTGTGTAGGGCAACCTACCGTGGGTTCAAATCCCACCTCCTCCGCCACAGCACCACGATGAGGCCCAACCGCCATCCGTTAGATCTGCAGCACCCTGGCTGGCTATGCGCGAGCCACGAGCACCTTGAAGACGTTGTTAGTCACCACGGAGCCGTCGGACTGGGCGAAGCGAGCGAACGCCGTCACGACCGCCGCGCGCGCGGCGTCGTCACCCGCGTGTTCGATGGCACGACGTCCGGGTCCCGTCGCCAGGAGAGCCCGTACCCCCGTGTCCACGTCGGCGAACGTGAACGGGGTCGCGACATCGATCACGTGATAGGCGACCAGTCCAGCTGCTTGGGCAACGGAATCCATGAGACCGGGCGCCGACAAGGTGAACGGACCACCGGTTCCGGGCGGAGGCGGAGGCAGCAGCGCCGCGAGCGCACCCAGCACCGCACCCATCTCGCAGCGCTCGGGCGCGGCCCACGTCGTCACCGCCACCGCCGCGCCCGGCTTGGCCACTCGCACCATCTCGCTAACAGCCCGCACGGGATCGGACGCGAACTGTACCGAGTTAAAGGCCGAGACTGCATCGAACTCATCGTCGGCGAACGGCAGTGCTTCGAGATCTCCCTGGCGCAGATCGGCGTCGGATACCCGCTCGCGCGCTACGGCCAACAGCCCCTCTGACGCGTCGAGTCCGGTAGGCGTGGCCCCCCGCCTCGCGGCCAATTCCAGGGCGAGGCCTGATCCGCACCCGGCGTCGAGAAGGGTCATGCCGCCACGCAGATCCATCGCATCAAAGGCAGCTTCGTAGAAAGGGACTTGGCACGGCTCAATCAGTTGGGACCATTCTCGCGCGCCCGCGCCCCACAAAGCTCCCTGCGTGTCCGAAGAACCCATAGTGCCCCCCCACGTCACACGCCGTTACCGGCGCCCGCCAACGTAGCAGCGAATTGACTCGCCGGCGAGTGCCGTGTCGAGCTCTCATTCAGCCCAGGTAGACGGCAGCGGAGACCGCGGGGCCTCCGAGTTCTTAGGAAATTCCAAGATTAACTCCTCCTCCACCTGGTATATTGGCACTCGGAGCCCTTGAGTGCTAACTAACTCAGGGGACGCAAACTGATGTGAAGTAAGGAGGTACGGCAATGCCGCTTCTTGTTCGTTCCGAACCATTCCGTGACTTCGACCGCCTCTTCCAGCAGATGATGGGAGAGACCACGCGTCGAACCACGCTGCTCACAATGCCGATGGACGCGTACCGCAAAGAGGACCAGTTCCTCGTGCAGTTCGACCTGCCCGGCGTCGACGCCGAGTCGATCGAGCTCACGGTCGACAACAACACGTTGATCGTCAAGGCCGACCGCAAGGCGCCACTCGTCTCCGACGGTGTCGAGGCGCTCGTGGCCGAGCGCGCGCACGGCACGTTTAGCCGTCAGATCCTTCTCGGCGACAACCTGGACACCACGAAGATCGACGCCCACTACGCCGACGGCGTCCTCACCCTGTCCATCCCCGTCGCCGAGGAGGCCAAGCCGCGGCGTATCGAAGTGCGTCACGACTCGGCGATGTCAGCTCTCAGCGTGTAACGCGATCCAACGGGCGAGGCGGGTCTGACGACCCGCCTCGCCCGAGTCGTCTCCGCCCGACCGATACCCTCGAAGATGTAGCAAGGGGGAAACTGTGGGCACGACCGAGCAGTCCAGCCAATCTGACCAGGAACTCGTCGTCTACGGCGCGCCGTGGTGCCCCGACTGTCGACGCTCCAAGCAGTTCCTCACGACGCACCGCATCCCCTTCACCTGGATCGACCTCGAAGAGCACCCCGAACAGGTCGCCGAGGTCGAGAGTCGAAACGCCGGCAAGCGCATCATCCCGACGATCGTCTTTCCCGACGGCTCGTTCCTCGCCGAACCCTCCGACGACGAGTTGGCCGAGCGCGTCGGACTCAGTCGCGCAGCGGCCCAGAGCGAATACGACCTCGTAATCATCGGCGGCGGGCCCACCGGACTGACCACGGCGATCTACGCCGCGCGCGAGAACCTGCGGGCCCTCATCGTCGAGCGCTCCGCCCCCGGCGGCCAGGCCGCGGTGACCGAGCGCTTCGACAACTACCCCGGATTCCCCGAGGGAGTAGGCGGCGCCGAGTTGGCCGAGCGCATGACCCGCCAGGCCGAGCGCTACGGCGTCGAGATCCTGTCCGCGGTCGCCGTGTCCGGCGTCGAGCGCGACGGGGCGATGATCCGCGTGGATCTTTCTACGGGAGCGAGCGTGCGCGCCCCGGCCGTCTTGGTCGCGACGGGCTCGACGTATCGTCGTACTGGCGCTGAGGGTGAAGCCGAACTGATCGGTGCGGGCATCCACTTCTGCGCGACCTGCGACGGCCCCTTCTACCGCGGGGCGAACGAGCTCACGGTGATCGGCGGTGGCAACAGCGGCTTAGAGGAGGGACTCTTCCTCACCCAATTCGCTGATCACGTGACGATCCTCCAAGGGGCTCCACAGCTCACTGCGAGCCGGCTCCTCCAGGACAAGGTCGCCAACCACCCCCGCATGTCCGTCGTCCTGGGCGCAACGGTGACCTCTTTTGACGCCGACGACGACGGTTCCCTCGCGGCGATCGTCGTCGAGCGCGATGGCCAGAGTGAACGGCTCGAGACCGCCGGCGCGTTCGTCTTCGTGGGTCTGGATCCCAACACCGGCTTTCTCAACGGTTCGCTCGCCACTGAAGAACGCGGATTCCTCGTGACTGATCACGACTTCGCAACGAGCGTGCCGGGCATCTTCGCCGCGGGAGACGTGCGCGCGGGTTCGACTAAGCAACTGGCATCGGCCGTCGGTGAAGGAGCGGCCGTCGCCATCCAGATCCGCTACTACCTCGAGTCGCTGGTGGAGGCGAGCCGCTAACCGCCTTCTGGGCGAGTGCACCGCTTGCACGCGGTGGCACCATAATGAGGCGTGCGCGTTCTGGTCATCGAAGACGACGAGGCCATCGCCTCGGCGATCGTGACCGGGCTCACGCGCGAGGGCTTCACGCCCGTGCGCGTGGCCACCGGGGCCGAAGCCCTGCGTAGCCTGCCCACCGACTTCATCCTCCTCGATCTCGGGCTGCCCGATCGCGACGGCATCGAGCTCTTCGAGGACCTGCGGGCAGCCTCTTCGGCGCCCATCATCATGGTGACCGCGCGCGGTGCGGAACACGATCGCATCGCCGGTCTCGACCTAGGCGCGGACGACTACGTGGTCAAGCCCTTCGGCTTTCGCGAGCTGGTGGCGCGCATCAACGCCGTCACTCGGCGCACGTCGGGAACCGACGCCGAGAGCAAGGTCCAACAAGTCGGTCCGATCACTATCGATCGTCGTACCCGCACGATCACGGTCGACGGCGCCGAGATCGCCTGCACCCCCAAGGAGTACGGGATCCTTGACCTGCTGGCGCGCGACCCGGGCGCGGTCGTGACCCGACAAGAACTGCTCGACGAACTATGGGGACCCAACTGGTTCGGCTCGACCAAGATGATCGACGTCCACGTGGCCTCTCTGCGACGAAAGCTGGGCCTGGCCGAGGCCATCGAAACCCATAGGGGAATCGGATTCCGATTGGCCCTGACACCGTGAGGCGTCGGCTCCTCGCCGGATTCATCCTCTTCGCGGTGGTGGCGATGGTGCTGCTCGTCATCCCGGTCGGCTACACGCTGAACTCGAACGCCAACTCGTCGACCCTATCCGCACTGCGTCGCGACACGCAGGCCCTGGCCGCCGTCCTGTCCAACGACATCGGACGCGGTCACCTGAAGGCGGCGATCAGGTTCTCCGATACGTACTCGCACGCGACCAAGCGCCAGATCCTGGTGCTGCGAGAGGGCCGCACGCTGATAGCGAGCAAGCAGCGCCAGGCGGTCGACGAGGAGATCGCGCAATTAGCGCACCGCGTCGGAGCGACCCCGCTCTCGGGAGTGATCCCGCGCTCATCCGTCGAAGGCGCCCAGTACTACGTGGCGATGCGCTTGCCCCACGACAGGTCAGACGCCGCGCGGATCGACCAGGCGGTGCTCGTCGTCACGTTTCCGGTGACCATCGTGACGAGGGCCGTACACGGTAACTGGCGTAACCTCGCGCTCTACGGGCTCATGATGCTGCTGGCGGCCGTCGGCTTCGGGTTCCTCATCTCAACCTCGCTGACTCGTCCGCTGCGGCGGATCGGCCGGGCGGTCGAAGCAATTGGCGCCGGCGAGTTGCGCATCCGCGCCCCGGTCGACGAGGGTCCTCCGGAATTGCGGCGCCTCGCCGAGTCGATCAACGCCATGTCCGCGCGACTCGTCGACCTGCTCGAGGCCCAGACGACGTTCGTCGAGGACGCTTCGCACCAACTGCGCACCCCCCTGACCGCCCTGCAGCTGCACCTCGAGAACCTCCAGTACGGCGGCAAGACCGGCCCCGACGACTTCATCCCGGTACTGTCCGAGCTCAGCCGGTTGCGACGCCTCGTCGAGTCCCTCCTCGAGCTCGCCCGCAATGAGTCTCGGCCCGCGATCCTGTCCGTCATCGACCTGGCCACGATTGCCCGCTCGCGCGTCGACTACTGGCGACCACTCGCCGCCGAACACGGCATCACCCTGAATTCGTCGGGGAGCCACGAGCTCGGCGCCCTCGCGATCGACGGGGTGATGGAACAGGTCATCGACAATCTGCTCGCCAACGCCTTTGACGCGACACCCTCCGGCGGTCGCATCATGGTCGACACGCTCCTCGCCGATGAGCACGCCGAAGTCCACGTCATCGACAACGGTGTCGGCATGAGTCCGACGGACCGACGTCTCGCCCTTCGACGCTTCTGGCGCGCGCGCGAGAACACCGCGGAAGGTTCGGGGCTCGGCCTCGCCATCGCCGAGCAGCTCGTGCGGCTTTCGGGCGGCGGTATCGAGTTGCGCGAGTCCCCCGGCGGAGGTGTCGACGCCACGGTGACGCTACGTCGCGTCAGCCCGAACGTCAGCGCGAGCATCGACGGCGCCTCGTTCGATGAGTTGTGTTGAAGAAAAGCGTAAAAGGATCGTGAAGGACCGCTCGCGCGGGCCAACCTTTACCAATTCTTGGACGTACGTGACGGCGAGCGCGCCGACACCATCGTTACCGTTGATCTGACGTCCACTTCGACCCCACCGCGGAGGGTCGGGTGGAGGTCAGTCACCCTATCCAAACAGGAGAACACCACCATGAACACCAAGATTGCCAAGATCATTCTTCCCGCGGTCCTCTCAGTCGGAACGCTCGGCGCGGCGGCCCTGACGGCAACGGCGGGCGCGACGACCACCACGACCGCCACCCACGCGAAGACGAAGACGACTCACCCGACGGCCACCAAGAGCGCCGTCGTCACGCTGCGCGGCGCCGTAGTCAAGACCGAGGCGTCGAAGGACATCTTCTGGTTCAAGGACGGCGCCAAGACGTACCGCGTCGACTTCAAGGCGGCAAAGTTCACCAAGGGTCACGCTGCCTCGATCACCAAGGGCGCCATCGTCACGGTAACCGGGCACTACGTCGGCAAGTCCACGTCGGTGATCCTCGCCACGTCCGTCTCGGCGTAGTTAACCGATCACTCAACGGCCGGCCGTTGGACCACGAAGTCCAACGGCCGGCCGTAGTCGTGTCCGTTTAGTCGTCGTCCACATGCGGATCCGCGCCTCGACGAGCCGCGAAGAACTCGCGCAGGAGAGCAACCGACGCCTCGGCCTCGACGTCGTAAGTGACCGGCACCTCGTGCAAGAGCCGAGGATCGGCGAGGACGTTGTAGCGAGAGCCCACTGCGCCAGCCTTCTCGTCGAGGACGCCGATCACGACGCGCGCCACGCGCGCGTTCAGCAGAGCCCCCGCGCACATCACGCACGGCTCGACGCTTACGTAGACGGTGGCGTCCTCGAGGCGCCAGCGGCCCCGGGCCTCGGCGGCCGCGCGTAGCGCCACTATCTCGGCGTGCGCCGTAGGATCGGCGTCGACTTCACGCCGGTTCTCCCCCGTCGCCACGACTTCGTCACCGACCACCACGACACAGCCGATCGGCACGTCGTTGTGGGTCGCGGCCGCGCGTGCCGCGGCGAGTGCGATCGCCATGAAGGTCTCATCCGAGGACGTGGCGTTGCTCACCTCGCCACTCTAGGAAATGGCGGGAGCTCTGCCTAGGGCTTGTAGGAGATCGCCACTCTTGAGTACGTCATCGTCAGCGTCTCTTTGAGGTTCTCATCGGCGACGCCACGCCACTTCTCACCCGCGATGACGATCATGCCGGCCGTGGTGACCCGGCCGAAACTCTCGGCCGTCGGGCGAGCCGGCCGCGAAGCGCGACGTGCCAAAGGACCACGGCTCGATCGCGATGTCACCTTGCACCCGGTCACTCCAGTATCGGTATCGCCCGGATTCGACATGGAGTAGGCGTCCCCAGCCCCACCGCGTGCTCATCGACGACGCGCCGGCACCACCGGATGCAGCCACCACTGCGAGTCCCCGTGAGCGGCGGCGAACCTCGAGATCGCACGTCGTAACCATCCATGGACCGTCATGGTCCCTCCCCCGACGAAGTGCAAAATCTCACCGCAACATACGACGGGCGGACTGCATGGTGCCAGGGGCCCC
>JAJXTB010000019.1 GCA_021784205.1 Actinomycetes bacterium | reverse complement strand
CGGTGGTCACTACAACGCCGTCGACATCACCCTCGAGTATTCGCGTCCCTTCCGGGCCCTCAAGCTGTGGATGCTCTTTGCGACCCACGGTGCGAACGCGGTGCGAGCGGCCATCGAGAGGAACTGCACCCAGGCCGAGATGCTCTTTGACTGGGTCCAGGACCGACCGTTGTTTGAGACCTTGAGCAGCCGTCCGCAGCTGTCGATCGTGCCCTTTCGAGCCGTGATCGACGGGTGCACGAATCCCGATCGTCACAATGACGCCCTGTGTTCGGCGATGCAGCACGACGGTCGTGTCTACGTGTCCCCGGCCACGATCGACGGGAACGTGTGGCTGCGGCCGTGTTTCACGAACTTCCGTACGACGGACGGTGACGTGGCGATGCTGCTCGAGGTGGCCGAAGAGCTCGGCGCCGACTGCCGGAGGCTTCATTCGTGACCAACGAGCGAACAATGGTGCACCGCGCTGTCTGACCATCGGCACCCGTGACGCCGACGCGTTCCCGCGGGCCCTCGACGGTGATAGTCGTTGAGCGATCCTGGCTCCGAGGCGACGTCGAGCCGCTCGCCAATGCGCGTCGATCCGGCCGGTGAATGAGTTACCCGAGGCGCGGTACGATGCGATGGTGATTGCTTGCGCGCCGGTAACGCCTGACGGACAGATCGATCCCCGCTGGGGGAGGGCGGACTGGATCGCCGTGGCGACCGTGGACGGCGGCGACGTGACGTCGTGGGACGTGGTCGAGGTGTCCTGGAGCCGCCTTCACGACGAGGGTTCATCGGCGCGCCACCACGCTCGCGTCGCTCGATTCCTCCTCGATCACCAGATCGAGGCCGTCGTGGCCGATCACGTCGGCGACGGGATGGTGCGGATGCTGTCGACCATGAAGATCCAGCTCCTCGTGGGCGCCCAGGGCGACGCGCGCAGCGCGGTCCTCGCGGCACTCGCCGCCTGAACGGGGCCATCTCGTCGGCGAGGGCCGACGCGAAGCGACGACGGATCGTGACCCCGATGCGCGGCCGCGCCCGACGGCCCCGACGATTTATGGTCCCAGTTTCTCAGTTTTGACCTGAGTAGTCGTACGGGTCGGAGCAGGACCGTACTCACGAGTAACGTCTCCATATAACCTGGTCAAGAGGGTTCATTCCGGCGCAATACCCTGAACCGCTGGCCGCCGCGAGAAGAAGTTCTTAGGTGGTGCCTTGACATGTGTAGACCTATTTGATAGAAACTCTCAAACTTGATACGTCAAAGTGACGAGGTCAGGAACACCTGGGGGGGAGTGTCGTGACGCTTTTTTGGCTGTCGGTCGGCTTCGGTTTCGTTACCGCGTCCGTGCTGGCAATCTCCGCGGTGGGGTTGAGTTTGCAGTTCGGAATCACGAACTACATCAACTTCGCCTACGGCGACTTCATGGCGCTCGGCGCGTACTTCACGTACGTCCTGAACGCGGAGTTCTTCCACCTGAACATCTGGATCGCGCTCGTGTTCGGGTCGCTGTTGATGGGGATCCTCGCGGTCCTCTTGAATCAGTTCCTGTTGAGTCCGTTCGCGCGGCGTTTCTCGAAGAGTTTCTACGTCATGATCGTCACCTTCGGGCTCTCGCTGATCATCTTGAACGTCATCTACTCGATCTGGGGACCGAACGTCCGCAACTACACGATGCCGCTCGAGCACGTGCTGCACATTGGTCCGTTCCTTCTGACGAGGGACCAGCTCATCGTCATGGCCGCCGCGGTCTTGATGATGCTCGGTGTGCACCTGATGTTGAAGACGACTCGACTGGGCAAGTCGATGCGCGCGATGTCGGACAACACCACGCTCGCCATGACCAGTGGTATCGACACCCGCCGCATCACCACGGTCACGTGGTTCCTCTCGGGCACCATGGCCGGTATCGCCGGTTCGGTGCTCGGCATCGCCGAGGGCAACCTGACCCCGGCAGCCGGCGAGTTGTTCCTGTTCGTCATCTTCGCCGCGGTGATCGTCGGCGGGGTCGGCAGCATCTACGGCGCGATGGCCGGCGCGGTGCTGATCGGTATGGCCACCGAGGTCTCCGCCGCGTTCATCAATCCCGCGTGGAAGCTCGACGTGGCATTCGTCATTTTGATCATCACGCTGCTCGTCAGGCCGACTGGTCTGTTCTCACGGCCTGGAAAGGGTTAAGGCAATGTCGGCATTTTGGTACTACGTATTCACCCTCGTCTTCTTCTTGTTCGACTACTTCATCCTCGCGATGGGGTTGAACATCCAGTACGGCGAGACCGGGATCCTCAACTTCGCCTACATCGGCTTCGTCGCCGTCGGCGCCTACATCACCGGGGTCACCGGCATGCCGTCGTCCGTCGGTACCGGCCAGCAGTACATCCTCGGCTGGGGGCTGCCGTTCCCGATCAATCTGATCCTCGGCGGATTGACGGCCTCGGCCCTCGCCCTCGTGGTCGCGCTGATCGCGCTGCGACGACTGCGCACCGACTACCTGGCGGTGGTGCTGATCTCCCTGTCGCTGGTGCTCTATGACGTGATCAACAATTACGTGCCCCTCTTTAACGGTGCGGACGGGCTCTACAACGTTCCCGAACCGTTGGCGGGATTCTTCAAGTTGACCACCAACTCCTTCGTGCCGTTCTTCGCCATGCTCACCGGCGTCGTCGCGGTCATCATGTGGTGGGTGATGAGTCGAATCACCAAGGCGCCACTCGGACGGACGCTGCGCGCGATTCGTGACGACGACGGGGTCGCCGCGACCCTGGGCAAGAGCGTCTTTCGCTACAAGTTGACCTCGATGCTCATCGGCTCGTTCTACGCGGGCGTGGGCGGCGGACTCATCATCCAGTTCGGCGGTTCCTTCAACCCCACGGCGTGGCTGCCCGGTGAGACCTTCGTCGTCTTCGCCGTCATCCTCGTGGGCGGCGTCGGCAACAACATCGGCCTACTCGTCGGGGCGTTGCTGGTCGAGACCCTGCTGATTCACCTTCCGGCGTTCCTGCCCAGCATCCCCGGTCACCCGGGGCTGATCGAATACATCGACACGATGGTCGTGGGGGTCCTGCTCATGGTGATGCTGTGGTTCCGGCCCCAGGGCGTCGTGCCCGAGCGGATCCGCCGCAGCCCCTTCACCCTCGCGAAGCGGTCCGGCCAGACCCTCGACGACCGCGCCGTCGTCGTGCCCGTTGCCCCCGTCGAGATCACCACCGCAGTCGGACAGGAGACCACCAATGGCTGAGCGCAACGAACCGGTGGCCGAGGGCGTCTTCGCCCTGCGATGCCAGGAACTGCAGAAGTCCTTCCAGGGGGTCATGGCCGTCACCGGCGCGACCTTCGACGTGCCCCAGGGCATGATCACGGCCCTGATCGGACCGAACGGCGCCGGCAAGACGACGGTCGTCAACATCCTCTCGGGGATGATGAAGAGTGACAGCGGTCACATGCAGATCGGCTCGACCGACGTCACCAACTGGGAGAGTCACAAGATCGCCCGCATGGGTCTCATGCGCACCTTCCAGCTGTCTCGGGAGCTCGGCGGGCTGACCGTACTCGAGAACCTGCTCGTCGCGCCCCAGCACCAGTCGGGCGAGTCGCTGTTCAACATCTTCTTCCGCCCCGGTCGCGCCAAGCGCGAGGAGCGCGAGAACACCGAGCGAGCGCTGGAGATTCTCAACACCTACGGGCTCTACGACCTGCGCGACAAGCGCTCTCGCGAACTGTCCGGCGGTCAGAAGAAATTGCTCGAAATCGCCCGAGGCGTCATGGCCTCGCCAAAGATCCTCTTGCTCGACGAGCCGATGGCCGGTGTCAACCCGGCGCTGATCGACCGAATCGGCGGGTACATCATGGACCTGAAGGCCCAGGGAATGACCATCGTGATGGTCGAGCACAACTTGAACGTGGTCGAGAAGATCTGTGACCACGTCATCGTCCTGGCCGAGGGCCGGACACTCGCGACCGGTCGCTTGAGCGACCTGCGCGCCAATGAGGAAGTCGTTCACGCGTACCTAGGTGAGGTAATCAATGCCAGCACTACTCGCTGAGAATGTGACGGCCGGCTACGGTCGCACCCCGATCATCACCGACATCTCCTTGTCGGTCGAGAAAGGGACCGTGACAACGATCATCGGTCCCAACGGCGCCGGAAAGTCGACGTTCGCCAAGGCGGTCGTCGGCATCCTTCGACCGACGAACGGACGCATCGTGGTCGGTGACCTCGACATCACGCGGATGCCGGGCCACCAGATCCCGCGTCACGGCGTCGCGTACGTCCCCCAGAACGACAACGTGTTCAAGAGCCTCACGGTGCGCGAGAACCTCGAAGTCGGCGGGTTCGCCGTCAAGGGGGACACGAGCGCACGGATGGAAGAGATCCTGTCGGTCTTCACCGACCTCGACAAGGCTCGCGAGAAGAAGGCCGGTTTCCTGTCGGGAGGTCAGCAGAACCTGCTGGCGATCGCGCGAGCGTTGATGGTTGGTCCGTCGGTCATCGTTCTCGACGAACCCACCGCAGGACTGTCGCCCGCGTACACCGACGTCGTTTGGAATCAGGTCGAGCGGATCGCCGCGTCCGGAACGGGCGTCCTGGTCGTCGAGCAGAACGTTGAACGAGCGCTGCACCACGCGCACTTCGTTCATATCTTCGTCGCCGGGTCAAACCACGTGCACGGTCTCGCATCCGAGATCGCGTCGTTGGACCTCGCGGCAATCTTCCTCGGCCGAGCCGAGGCGAACAGGTCGTAGATGCGGGAGATCCCCGCAGGCACGAAACAGAAACAAGGGGGAAAATCGTAATGACAGTAAGCAGGCGGTTTGTCAGAGGGCGGGGTGGCACCAAAGTCGCCCTGGTCCTTGCGACGATGGCGTCGATGATCGGGGCTGGTTTGACGAGCGTCCCCGCGAGCGCGGGTACCAAGAAACTGCCCCCACTGGTCGTCGGTGCCATCTTGCCTTTCACGGGATCGAAGTCACTGCTCTCGCAGTGGGGCGTTCACGGGATCAAGGTTGGCATTTACGAGGTAAACCACGGGGGTGGCGTTCTTGGTCACCAGTTGACGAGTTCGTACGTGGATGACGCGGCCGACTCGGTCGACACGCTGCCGGCGTTCCGTAACCTCATGACCCACCACCCCACGTTTGTCGTGGGTCCGTTCTCACCGACGATTGAGGCCGTGATCAACCAGTTCAAGCCGAACAACGTGGCTGACTTCATGATCGGTGGACTGAGCAACCTGGACACGATGCAGTACTCGTACGTGTTCCGCACCACGGCGTCGGACTCGACTGAGGCGATCGCGATGGCGTACTACGCCATTAAGCACGGCTGGAAGACGGCGTCCCTGATGTTCGACAACTCGGCGAACTCCCAGGGATTCGTCCCACCGCTGATCAAGGCCTTCAAGGCACTCGGCGGCACCATTCAGCAGAACATCACTTTGACCCCGGGTCAGTCCTCGTACAGCTCTGAGCTGACGCAGGCCTTCGCCGGGAACCCCAAGGTGATCTTCGACTCGATGGACTCCCAGACGTTCGCGACCCTGATGTCGGACGCTCAGCAGCTGAACTACACGACGGCGGCCCAGTGGATCGGTGACGACCTGCAGTCCGCACCCCAGGGCGTCTACGCCAAGGCGTTCGGCTCGGCGGCATCGACGAACATGACGGCGGCGCTGCCGGCGACGCCTACGACCGCGGACAGTGCGTACAACCACTTCCTCGCGGACTACCAGAGCGTGTGGCGTACGACGTCGATCCTCCCGACGAGTTCCAACTTCTACGACGCGATCGTGATCGCGTCGCTCGCGATGACGTTGGCCAAGTCGACCAACCCGAAGGTGTGGGTCGGTGACGTGATGAAGGTCTCGGACCCGCCGGGCATTGTGTGTGGGACGTACGCATCGTGCGTGTCGCTCATCAAGGCGGGCAAGAAGATCAACTACAACGGCGCCGGTGGCAACGAGGACTTCAACAAGTACCACAACGTGTTCAGTGGATTCCAGATGGTCGGGTTCGACGCGAACCTGAACTCCGTGGTCCGTGACTACGTGACGGCCAAGGACCTTGCGACCGTCGTGTCCAAGGAAAGCAAGTAGGCGGTACAAAGCGGTCGTCCCTTCGTCGTGGCGGTTCGCCGCCACGACGAAGGGATCCCCATTCGCCGGTCGCCACGGCGCCCAGCGGTGGTTCCGGTGTCACATGAGGCGTCGAGCGACGCCGGTTAGGAAATTTGATCATGGTTGGGCTGCTCGACGGCGTGCGTGTCCTCGATGTAACGACGGTGCTCGCGGGGCCGTTCGCGGCCTATCAACTCAGTCTCTTCGGCGCCGACGTCATTAAGGTCGAGATCCCCGGGACGGGCGACCTCGCCCGCGACATGGGCGACGACGAATACCTGAAGTCCGAAGCGATGGGCGCGGCCTTCATTGCTCAGAACAGCGGCAAGCGCTCGGTGACCATCGACCTCAAGACCGAGGGCGGTCGCACGGTCTTCGCCCGACTCGTCGATACCGCCGACGTCTTGCTCGAGAACATGCGCCCGGGCGTGCTCGAGCGGCTCGGGTTTTCGTGGGCGGCGCTGCACGAACGTAATCCTCGACTGATCTACTGCGCGGTCTCCGGGTTCGGACAGACCGGTCCCTTGGCCGGCCGAACGGCGTACGACCAGATCATTCAGGGCCTGGCCGGCATGACCGATATAACGGGTGAACCCGATGGCGGTCCGTTGCGCGTCGGGTTCCCCATCTGTGACACCCTGGGCGGGTACGCCGCCGCGATGGCGATCTCGGCGGCCCTCGTGCGCCAGAGTCGTGACGGTGTCGGCACGTTCCTGGACGTCTCGATGCTCGAAACCGCCTTGACCGCGATGGGTTGGGCCGTGTCCGAGCAACTGATCACGGGCCGCGAGGCACGTCGCTACGGCAACCACAACGCGGCGTCTTCTCCGTCGGGGGCCTTTCAGACCGGCGATGGACTCATCACCATCGCCGCCAATACCCAAGTCCAGTTCGAGTTGCTGTGCGCCGTCGTGGGTCGCTCCGATCTCGTGGACGATCCCCGGTTCGCCACGCGCGCGCACCGCAAGGTCAATCGGTCGGCACTCACCGCTGAACTCGAGTCTGCCCTCGCGGCGAAGAGCGCAAAAGAGTGGGAGGCGCAACTAGCGACCGTGAGTGTGCCGGCCGGTCAGGTGCTGACCCTGGGCGAAGCACTCGACCAGAATCAGATTCAGGAGCGGTCTCTCATCCACGAGGTCCACCTCGACCTGGCGCAGCGATCGACGGTGTCGGTGGTCGGGAGCGGCGTTCACGTCGATGGGGCCAGCCTGGCGCCGATGGCCCCTCCTCCGGCCCTCGGAGAACACACGGTCGCGATCCTTTGTGAATTAGGTTTTTCTTCAGACGAGATTGAGGATTTACGTGACGACCGCGCCATCTGAGTTCGACCACGGTGTTCCGTGGCGCAAGGTTGCCGGTCTACCCCAGGTCGAGATCGTCGAAGAGGGAATGCGCGAGGGGATGCAGATCGAGAGCGCCGACATCTCGGTCGAGCGCAAGCTTGAGCTGCTCGACGCGCTCTCACAAACGGGACTTCGCACCATCGTGGTGGGATCGTTCGTCAGTCCATCGTGGACCCCCCAGATGGCGCACATCGATGAGCTGGTCTCGCGTTTCACGCCGGTCGACGGGGTGACCTACACCGCACTCGCCCTCAACGAACGCGGCCGCGAGCGGATGCGCCACTTTCCCTTACTGCGTGACCCCGACGAAGTCCCACGGACGCTCGTACACCTCTGTGACGTATTCGTTCGGCGCAACACCAACCGCTCCCAGCAGGCTGAGATCGACGAGTGGCCGGCCGTTGTCGCGCGAGCGGTCGAATCTGGCGCGACGCACGCGGGCATCGGGATCAACGCGGCGTGGGGATCGAACTGGCTTGGTCCATTCGATGAAGCGACACGCATGGCACTGCTCGAGCGCCAGTACGAACTCTGGACCGCGGCGGAGATCACGGTCGATCGCGTGTGGATCGGTGACCCGATGGGCTGGAACCTGCCCCACCACGTCGAATCACAACTGCGAGCCATCCGTCAACGGTGGCCCGGGATCACCCGGGTGCACCTGCACCTCCACGACGCTCGCGGCGTCGCGCTGCTCTCGGCGTACGTCGCGCTACGCACCCTCGGCCCCGAGTGCACGCTGGTGCTCGACAGCTCGGTCGGCGGAATGGGCGGTTGTCCCTACGGGGGACACGGCCGGATGACGCGAATGATCGCGACCGAGGACCTCGTCGATTTGTTGTCTGAGATGGGGGTAGACACCGGTATCGACCTCGACCGTCTGATCGATGCGTCGATCCTCGCCGAGGACGTCGTCGGTCACCCCCTGTGGGGGCACGTCTCCAAGGCGGGCCCCCGCCCACGTCGCGGTCGGCTCTTCGCGGTGGACCTCCCCTTCATTGAGACCGAAGCGGAGGCCCAGCACTTTCGGCTGGGTGCCGCGGCGTACCCGAACGCGAGGTCGCCGTGGAAGACCGCCATCACATCACCCGCGCGTGACGCCGTCGACGGTATCGACGAGGGGACGGTGCGGTAGCGGTGGCGAAACCACGGGCCGACGGACGTTTCGAGGACGGGGCACCGTCAACGCTGCGGGGGGCAGCGGTGGACAACATGATCGACGGGGACGGCGACGAAGGTCAGCTCAGTTCCGTCCGCTCACTCGACCGCCCCTTCGTGATCCTGCGGGTGCTGCGCGAACACCGCGGTCCGATGCGACTCACCGAGATCGCGACGGCGGCCCAACTGCACCTCGCGACGACCCAACGGATCATGAACCTCTTGATTCGCTACGGTTACGCCGAGCGCGAGGGACTCGACTATCGGCTGGGCGTCGTCTCGCTCCTGAACGGCAACGCCTATCTCCTGACCAACGGGCTCGTCTTAGCGGCCGAACCGGTCTTGATCGAGTTGACCGCGTCCACGGGACTGACGTCGTCGGTGTCGATTCGTTACGAGCTCAGTGCGGTCCTGCTCCTGCGGATTCAGAGCACCCCGCCGCTGCGATTCCAGCTGCCGGTGGGTGAGAAGATGCCACTCTTGGTGGGTGGAGCACGCGTACTGGCGGCCTCCCTCGACGACGATGAACTCGATGAGCTCCTCGAGGGCGTGACCACGATCCCCCTCGCGAGCGGCATCGAACTCGCGCGCTCGGAGTTCATCGAGGGAC
The DNA here is from genome assembly GCA_021784205.1 of Actinomycetes bacterium. The sequence goes on along the minus strand of JAJXTB010000019.1, from coordinate 18,477 downwards.
TCAAGCTCATCCGCGATCGGGGGTACGCCTTCGGCCAGGGCCAGCGCGAGGCCGGCGCCCTGTCGGTCGCCGTGCCGGTGCACGACCGCGAGCAGCGGGTCGTGGCGGCGATCCAGCTGTCGTCGTTGATCGAGGACATCCCCGTGGACATCGACTCGCTCGTCGTCGAGCTGAAGCGCGCCAGTTCGGCGATCTCGAGAAGACTGCCGTGATCGACTATCCCGTGCGGTCGTACCGCAGCGACGAGGTACTCGACGTGTCGGACCAACTGGCGTCACGACTGGCCGCCCTCGCGGCCGATCCGGTCGAGGTCGACGCCGACGTGGCCGAGATGGTGATCAACCGCGTCATCGACAACGCCGCGGTCGCGGTCGCCTCGCTCACCCGTGCTCCGGTGGCGGCCGCGCGCGACCAGGCACTGCGCCACCCCTACCGGCCGGGCTCGACCGTTCTCGGCCTCTCGCGCGACGAGCGCTACTCGCCGGAGTGGGCCGCGTGGGCTAACGCCGTGGCGGTGCGCGAACTCGACTTCCACGACACGTTCCTCGCAGCGGAGTACGCCCACCCGGGCGACTCGATCGCGCCGCTCGTCGCGGTCGCTCAGCACGTGGCGCGCGACCGCGGCGTCGGTGGCCACGAACTTCTTCGCGCCATCGTCAGCGCCTACGAGGTGCAGATCGACCTCAGCCGCGCGATCAGTCTGCACGCGCACCAGATCGATCACGTCGCCCACCTGGGCCCCGCGGTAGCCGCGGGGTTGGGGACGCTGCTCGGTCTGGACCCGTCGGTGACGGCGCACGCCATCGGCCAGGCGCTGCACACCACGACGGCGACGCGCCAGTCTCGCAAGGGCGAGATATCGACCTGGAAGGCCTACGCCCCCGCCTTCGCGGGAAAGGCCGCCATCGAGGCGGTCGACCGCGCGATGCGCGGCCAGACTTCACCGACACCGATCTACGAGGGCGAAGACGGCGTGATCGCGCGCCTGCTGGACGGGCCCGACGGGCGCTACGTGGTGTCACTGCCCGGACCGGGCGAGGCCAAGCGCGCCATCCTGCACTCGTTCACGAAGGAGTACTCGGCCGAGTACCAGGCCCAGGCGTGGATCGACCTCGCACGACGACTCCACGACCGGTACCCGTCGTGGCGCGACGGCACGGCGATTGCGTCGATCGTCCTGCACACCTCGCACCACACGCACCAGGTGATCGGCTCGGGCTCCGGTGACCCTCAGAAGTACGACCCGTTGGCCTCGCGCGAGACACTCGACCACTCCGTCGCCTACATCCTCGCCGTCGCCCTCCAAGACGGCGCGTGGCACCACGAACGTTCCTACGCCCGCGAGCGAGCGACCCGGCCCGACACGGTCGACCTCTGGCGCAAGGTCAGCACCGTCGAGGACCCGGTCTGGACCGCGCGGTACCACGACCTCGACCCGGACCATCGCGCCTACGGCGGGCGCATCGAGGTGCACCTCGTAGACGGCACGACGGTCGTCGACGAGATCGCGGTGCCCGACGCGCACCCCCAGGGCGCGCGCCCCTTCGCGCGGCCCGAGTACGTCGCGAAGTTCAAAACGCTCGCGCGCGGGGTGCTCGGCGACGACGAGGTCGAACGCTTCCTCGGCGTGGCCGAGCGGCTCGCGACCCTTGGTCCCGACGAACTCGGTAGTCTCACGGTCACGGCGCCGGACGATCTTTCGGTGCCGAGGACGAAGGGGATCTTCTGATGCTGCACTCGCCGGTCAGCGCGTCAGCGAAGCGGGCCCGGCTTCGGGCCCGTCTCGCCCAGGGCTCGATTCTGGCGTTGCCGGGGGCCTTCAATCCGTTGTCGGCGATGCTCATCGAGCGCCACGGCTTCGAGGGGGTCTACCTCTCCGGTGCGGTCCTCGCCGCCGACCTCGGCTTGCCCGACATCGGGCTCACCACGTTGAGCGAGGTCGCCGCGCGCAGCGCCCAGGTGGCGCGCGTCACCGGCGTCGCGACCATCGTCGACGCCGATACCGGTTTCGGCGAGCCGATGAACGTGGCTCGCACCGTCCAGATGCTCGAGGACGCCGGCGTGGCCGGCATGCACCTCGAGGACCAGGTCAACCCCAAACGCTGCGGACACCTCGACGGCAAACAGGTGGTGGAGCGCGACGAGGCGCTGCGGCGGATCAACGCGGCGGCGGCGTCGCGGCGAGACGCGAACTTCCTCGTCATCGCGCGCACTGACGCGCGCGCCGTCGAGGGACTGGACGGCGCGATCGAGCGGGCCCGCGCCTACGTCGACGCGGGGGCCGACGCGATCTTCCCCGAGGCCCTGCTCGACGAGCGCGAGTTCGCCGCCATGCGCGCCGCGGTGACGGTGCCGATCCTCGCCAACATGACCGAGTTCGGCAAGGGCCCGTCGCTCAGCGTCGCGCAGCTCGGCGAACTCGGGGTGGACATGGTGATCTTCCCCGTCTCGCTGCTGCGCCTGGCGATGGGGGCGGCCGATCGGGCCCTCGACCTGCTGACGCGCGAGGGCACGCTCACGACGATGCTCGGCGAGATGCAGACGCGCGCCGAACTCTACGACCTGCTCGACTACGGGTCGTTCGCCGCCTTCGACCAATCGGTCTTTGATTTCACGGTGGGGCCGTGACCGACGAACAGGAGCCAACGGTGGAAGGTGAGCGCACGAGGTATCTAGGCGAACACGGCTTCGCCAACGGTTCGCTCTACGACGAAGTTCGCCCCGACTACCCCGAGGCGTCGATCACGGCGATCGTGGACCGGTTCGGACTCGACGGGTCCTCGCGGGTGCTCGACCTCGGCGCCGGAACCGGGATCTTCAGTCGGCAGCTCCGCGACCGCGTCGGACAGATCATCGCGGTCGAGCCGTCGTCGTCCATGCGTGAGACGATGCTCGCGACGACCCCCGGGGTAACGGTGCTCGACGGGCGCGACGACGCCATCCCGCTCGAGGACGCGTCCGTGGACGCCGTCGTGGTGGCCCAGGCGTTTCACTGGTTCGACGCGCCGCGCGCCCTCGCCGAGATCCACCGGGTGCTCGTGGCCGGTGGCGGGCTCGCGCTCGTCTGGAACGAGCGCGACGAGTCGATCGACTGGATGGCGGCGCTCACCCACGCGATGCGCTGGGACGTGCACCGCCCCTACTCGAGCAACGACGACGTCGCCCGGGTCGTCGAGACGGGTCCGTTCGAGAACGTCGAGCGACGCCAGTTCGCGCACCGTCAACTGCTCACGCGCGACCAGGTCTACCGTCGCGTGCTCACCACGAGCTACGTCTCGATCATGGACGACGCCGACCAGCGCGCGCTGCTCGAGGACGTGCGCCGGGTGATCGAGCCCCTCGGCGAGCCGATTGACTTCGCGTACCGCACCGACGTCTACACCGCGCGCGCGACCGTTGTCGGGTCTGATCCGTCGCGATGACCGACCGGTACACCCACGGACACCACGACTCGGTGCTGCGCAGCCACCGGTGGCGCACCGCCGAGAATTCGGCGGCCTTCCTGCTCGCCCACCTCGCGCCGGGCCAGTCGCTGCTCGACGTGGGGTGCGGACCGGGCACCATAACGAGCGACCTCGCTCGGCGCGTCGGGCCCGGCCCGGTCGTCGGGATCGACGTGGCGGCCGCCGTGGTCGACGTCGCGGCCGAGGCGTACCCGACGACGGATCACCCCAACCTGCGTTTTGACACGGGGGACGTCTACGCGCTCGAGTTCGACGACGAGTCCTTCGACGTGGTCTTCGCCCACCAGGTGCTCCAGCACCTCAGCGACCCGGTCGCAGCGCTGCGCGAGATGGGGCGCGTGCTACGAGTCGGCGGTCTGCTCGCGGTTCGCGACGCCGACTACGGGGCCTTCACCTGGTTCCCGGCGGACCCCGCGCTCGACGAGTGGCTCGAGGCCTACCACCGACTCACCCGTGAGAACCACGCCGAGGCCGATGGTGGACGCCACCTGCCGCGCTGGGTGCGCGCGGCCGGTTTCTCGGACCTGACGGTCACCTCGTCCAATTGGACCTACGCCACCGACGAGGAGCGACGCTGGTGGGGCGCACTGTGGGCCGAGCGCGTGACCGCGAGCGATTTCGCGGGCCAGGCCCTCGCGGCCGGCATCGCGTCGAGCGCGCAGCTGGAAGACTTCGCGATGGCCTTTCGCCGCTGGGCGCGCGACCCCGACGGACTCTTCCTCGTGCCGAGCGTCGAGGTGCTCGCCCGGCGCGATTAGGTGAAACTCGTCGCGGGCGCGGGTCGACCGAAGTGGTAGCCCTGTCCGAAGTCGACGCCGAGCGAGCGCAGTGTCTCGGCCTCCTCGACCGTCTCGACACCTTCACCGAGCAACAACGTGTTCGTCAAGTCGGCGAAGTGGCGCATCCCTGACACGAGTGCCTGGCGAGCGGGGTCGTGATCGATGTCGCGTACGAGTGAGATGTCGAGCTTGACGACGTCAGGCTGCAACTCGAGGATGTGGTGCAGTCCGGCGTAGCCGACGCCGGCGTCGTCGACGAAGAGACGACACCGTTCGACCGAGGTGATCGCCCGGCGAACCTCATCGAAGTTGTCGATTCGCGCGTGTTCGGTGATCTCAATGGCCACGTCGCGCTGCGTGGCGGTGATGACCCGGCGGAAGTCGTCGCGCGCGATGACCGACGGTGAGAAGTTGAGGCTGAACCACGTTCCGGTGGGCAGATGGTCTGCCTCGCTGACCGCGTACGCGGCGCAGGCGATCTCGAGTTCCACACTCATCCCCGCGGATGCGGCGAGGGCGAAGTGTTCGTCGGGCGGTCGCCCGTCGGAGAATCGTGTCAGCGCCTCGAAGCCGACGACGGCGCCCGAAGCGAGATCGATGACGGGTTGGAAAACCGGGTGAAACAACCGGTTCTCGACGATCGAAAGAATCGACCGCCTCGATGAGTCGAGGTGCCGTGCGGCTTCGGCCTGGGTGCCGACGAGGCCGCCCGCGAAGGAACCGAGCTCTTCGTACAGGGGGAGTCGCGACGGGGTGAACGCGACGCCGGCGCGGTCGCGCGAGCCGGTCGCGAGGACACCGACCACGTCACCCTTCCAGCGCACCGGCGCGATCGTCACCGCTTCGATCCCCGTGCCAATCACGGCGCGCACGAGGGGTTCGTCGATGAATCCACCCGGTTCCGCCAGGTCGATCCACCACGCGCCATCCACCGAACGGGTGAGGAAGTTCGCCGCGTTCTGCACGTCGATAGTCCGACCGGGCTCGAGCTCGGCGAGGGTGACGCCGGCCGAACCGGCGACGACGAACTCGTCTTCGCTGTCGCGCAAGAAGATGGCCGACGCGTCGATGAAGTCGAGTCGTAACAGCGCGTCGCAGAAGAGTTCAGCGGTGGCGGTCACGGTGCTCGCTGGTCGCACTTCGCGCATCAGTGCGGCGATGTCCTGGGCGTCGCGATCGCCGCGCATGACGTGTGCCTCAAGCCGGCGTTCGACGCTGAGGTCTCGTTTCACCGCGACGTAGGCCATCACCCCGTCGTCATTGCCGAAGATGGGCGAGATGCTCGTATCTTCGTCGTAGAGTTCGCCGTTCTTGCGTCGATTCGTAAAGACGCCGTGCCACGACTGACCATTCTCGAGTTCGTCCCAGAGGTCTCGATAAAAGTCACGGTCGTGTAGTCCACTCGCGAACATCGCGGGTGTCTGCTCGATCATCTCGTCGATCGAATAGCCGCTCGTCATGGTCGTCGACGGATTGGCGTAGAGGATCCGGGCCGACGCGTCGGTGATCAGCACGGATTCCGTGGCCTGGTCGATCGCGGTATTGAGCAGGTGGCTCTCGTGGAGCGCCCGGGCCAGGCGATCCTGTTCACGGAGTCGCTGCAAGCCAATACCGACCTGTAGAGCGAGGTTTTCGAGGTTGGCGATGGTCGGCACGTCAAAGTCGTTGACGTAGGGGCTGTAGACGCTGAAGGTCCCGTCGAGGTAGCCGTCCACGAACACGGGCAACCCAATCGTGGATCGGAACCCGTGCGCGAGCGCCGGTGCCAACCAGGGCCGGTAGTTGGCCGAGGCCGATACGTCACCGACGAAGTAAGACTCGCCGGTGCGCAGCGACCGGCCGAGGGGACCTTGGCCGAACTCGTTGTCCGCCCACGTGAACGTCAAATTCTCGAGGTAGTCCCGGTGCACCTTGGACGAGGCGACGACCTTCACGGTCTGGTCGACGTCGTTCGAGGGACGGCCGTACCAGGCGAATGCGTAGCCTCCTTCGTCGACCAGGTTTTGACAGAGTTGGGTCAACAGGTCGACGTCACTCACTGCGCGAACCAGGATGGCGTTACCGGCGGCCAGGGTGTTGAGCCCTCGTCGGCCGCGAACGAGGGCCGTGACGTCGTGGAGCGACGAGACGATCGCGTTCACTCGACCGAATTCGTCGGTGATCGCACGGTAGTGGTTGTGCATCCAGCGAAATCCCCCATCGGCCGTGAGATACCGGCTGTCGAAAGGCTCCACGCGCTCGCCGCGCAAGACCCGCGCGCGGGTCTCTACGCGCGTCGTGGCGTCTTCGTCAGTGCAGATCGTGGACTCCGATCGGCCGATCAGGTCATCGGGCGACCATCCGAGCACGTCGCGCACCGACGGCGAGACCCACTCGAGGACGCCGTCGACGCTGGTGCGCCAGACGACGTCCGACGCGTTCTCGGCGAGCAGTCGATACTGTGACTCCGAGACGGCCATCGCCGCTTGGTGCGCTACTTCGGCTTCGGCGTCGCGCCACGAGACGATTCGCGTCGTCGCCGATCCGGAGTCGTCGAGGACGTCGCGGCCGGTGACGGCGATCCAACGGTAGTCGCCGTCGGACTGGCGAACTCGAACCTCGGTGGTGATCCGTTCGCCGCGGCGCATTGCGCTTCGCTGCGTGAGTGCTTCGGCGAGATCGTCGGGGTGGACGAATTCGTCGAAATGGTGGCCGATCATCTGGTCGGGTCGCCAACCGAGTAACTGCTGGACCGTGTCGAAGATCCACAGGATCTGGCCATCGGGATCGCCGACCACCACGACGTCGAGTGAGTTCTCCGCGATGAGTTGGTAGCGTTCGCTCAGCGAGCGCATTGATTCGCGTTGGGCGACCTCGGCGTCGATGTTGCGAATACTGCCCACGAGTTCGGCCGCGCCGTCGCGCGTGGTGACCACGCGCAGGGTGATGGCGAAGCACGAGTGGGTTCCCGATGCTCGACGCAATCGGGCCTCAAAACTCGTGGCGCCGTGCTGCTCGAGCTCGTCGGCCCAGTGCGCGACGTGGGCCGCATCGTCGGGGTGGAGCAGGTTCACGGCGTTGGTGCCCTCGAGATCCGAAGGGGACCAGCCCAGTACGAGGGCGCTCGACGGTGACGCCCAGCGAATCCGGGTGTCGCCGTCGAGTTGGAAGACGGCGTCGGAGGCGTTCTCGGCTACGAGGCGATAGTGGGCGAGCATGAGTGACTGATCGGTGACGTCGCGCCACGATATGTGCACGCAGTCTCCGGCGCGGGTGGCCCGTACGTCGACGACGACCTCGGCGTCGCGCCGCGTGTTGAGGTGACGGTGACCTTCGAGTTCGAGCGGCTCGCCAGTTTCGGCCACTCGGACCAGGTGGGCCCAAAACGGTGTGGCCTCGACCCGGGGCATGATGGATCGGTAGCGCTCGCCAACGAGGTCGCCCGTGGCCATCCCGAAATACTCGGCCGCCGCCGCGTTGACCTCTCGGAATTCGAAGTCCGCGACGGCCCCCGCTTCGTCCAGGCAAATCGCCGCCACCACGCGCGGCTCGAAATCGGTTTCGAACGTCGTTGGTGTCACTGGTGGCGAAGTCAACCCCCGATCCTCACCACGATGAAGGCGGCCCTCACCGTGAGGGAACGGGCGCGAGTCCATACCAGTTATGGCTATCACAGGACCCATTGAATGAGTGGATAATTTTCTGTGGGAATCGTGAGAGCGACGAGGTCGGTGTCGCTGGTGCGGTGTTGACCGCGGGATTTGTTTAGATCACTTCTGGGACCATCTCGATGGCCCCGCAGGGGCACTCGCGCACGCAGATCCCGCAGCCCTTGCAGAAGTCGTAGTTGAACTCGTACTTCACCTCGCCGCCGAGCTTTATCACCGCGTTGTCGGGACAGACCCCGAAGCAGTTGTCGCACTCGAAGCAGTTCCCACACGAGAGGCAACGGCGCGCCTCGAAGAGGGCGTTCTCCTCGGTGAGCCCGCCGATGACCTCCTCGAAGTTCGTCTGTCGACGGATGCGTTCGAGCTCGGGCCGCTCGGTCCTGGGCGCGTCGGCGTAGTACCAGGTGTTGAGGTGGTCGGCCGTGGCGAGATCGTGACGGTCGCCACTGACGAACTCGGCGTCGCGCAGGTACGCGTCGATGCCGCGCGCCGCGCGCTTGCCGTGACCGACGGCGACCGTGGCGGTGCGGTCCGACGGCGCGGCGTCGCCACCGGCGAAGACACCGCCCTCGTTGGTCATCATCGTGGTCGCCACCTGAACGACGCCGTCTTTCACCTCGACGTTGTCGTTCCCCTCGAGCAGCGAGAGGTCGGTGTCTTGGCCGAGGGCGAGGACGAGTGAATCGGCGTCGAGTTCCTCGTACTCACCGGTCGGCTCGGGGAAACCGTCGGCGTTGAGGCGCATCTTCTCGAGCACCAGCCGCTCGCGCTCGAAACGTTCCACCGTGGACAGCCAGCGAACCGTGACTCCCTCGCCGAGGGCCTGCTCGACCTCCTCGGCGTGCGCGGGCATCTTGTCTCGATTGCGCCGGTAGACGATCACCGCGTCGGTCGCGCCGAGACGTCGGGCGGTGCGCGCGGCGTCGAGCGCCGTGTCGCCGCCGCCGTAGACGACGACGCGGCGTCCGAGCATCGGCGGGTCCTCGTCGGCGACCTGGTGGAGGAAGGACACGGCGTCGATCACCTTGGAGGAGTCTCCGGCGGGGATGTTGACCCGCTTGCCGAGCTGCGCGCCGACGGCGAGGAACACGGCGTCGAAGGCGCCCTCGCGGCGCTCTGCGCCGATGTCGTGCACGGTGTGGTTGAGCACGACCTCGACACCCATGTCGGTGATGCGCGCGATCTCGGCGTCGAGGATGGCGCGGGGCAGACGGTAGGCCGGGATGCCGTAACGCAGCATGCCGCCGAGCTTGGCGGAGGAGTCGACGAGTCGCACCTGGTGGCCGAGGAGCCTCAGGTGGTAGGTGGCACTCAGCCCCGCCGGTCCGGCGCCGACGACGAGGACGCGTTTGCCGGTGTCGGGTCCCGGGGTGGGCAGGTTCCAGCCGTGTTCGATCGCGGTGTCGCCGAGGAACCGCTCGACGGCGTTGATGCCGACCGCCTCATCGACCTGGACGCGGTTACACGCGCTCTCACAGGGGTGGAAGCAGACCCGCCCCATGATCGCCGGCAGCGGGTTGTTCTCGACGAGCTTGCGCCACGCGGCCTCGTAGCCACCCGACTCGGCTTCGTAGAGCCAGCCCTGGATGTTCTCCCCGGCCGGGCAGGCGTCGTTGCACGGGGGGAGTCGGTCGACGTAGACCGGTCGCTCGACGCGCCACGACCCGGTGTGGTTCGCGCGGCTCGTGCCGACGTCGAGGGTTATCGCGAAGGGCCGTTCCATCAGCCGTCCTCTCGGGTGTCGAGCTCGTCGCGCTCGGGCAGTAGCCCGTAGCGGGCAATGTTGGCGTCGGCGATGGCCTGGAGGCGCGCGACGATGTCGGGGCGGCCCTTCGCGCCGAACAGGTGGGCGTAGCGGCGCTGAAGCTTCAGGTACTCCTCGACCGGGGCGGGCCGGCGGATGGTCGAGACGTTCGTGACAACCCCGTGCTCGGCCTCAAAGACCGGGAAGAGGCCGGTCTCCTTGGCGAGACGCGCGAGGTGGATCGTCTCGTTCGAAGCCGAGCCCCACCCGAGGGGACACGGGACGAAGACGTGCAGGTAGCGGGCCCCGTGGAAACTCATCGCGCGCTCCACCTTGCGCTCGAGGTCGTGCAGGTCCGCCACCGTCGCGGTCGCGACGTAGGGGATGTCGTGGGCCATCGCGATTCGGGGCAGGTCCTTGCCCTGGCCGAATCCATTGCCCGGCTCGTCACCCACGACGTCGGTCGTCGCGGTGCGCGCCGCGGGGGGTGTCGCGGCCGAGCGCTGGACGCCGGTGTTCATGTAGCCCTCGTTGTCGTAGCAGATGAACAGCACGTCGTCGTTTCGCTCGAACATGCCCGACAGGGTCCCAAAACCGATGTCGACGGTCCCGCCGTCGCCGGCCTGGCCGACGACGCGAACGTCGCTGCGGCCCTTCACGCGCATCGCCGCGGCGACGCCCGTCGCGACGGCGGGCGCGTTGCCGAAGAGCGAGTGGAGCCAGGGGATCCGCCAGGACGTCTCGGGGTAGGGGGTGGAGAAGACCTCGAGGCACCCCGTCGCGTTGACCGCGAGCAGCTGGCCGTTGGTCGCACGCATCGCCGCGTCGAGCGCGTAGCGCGCGCCGAGCGCCTCGCCGCAACCCTGGCAGGCTCGGTGGCCCGAGTCGATCGAGTTCGTACGCTGCGGACTCGACTGGACCGTTCGGTCGTCGGCACTGAGCAGTCGGTTTCCGACCGCGAAGCTGCCGACCTGGTAGAAGTGGACGCGCTGTTCGCTCACGATCGGTCCTCTCGAGGGTGGCTGAGGTCTCGCAGCACGTTCTCCGCGAAGGGCCCCGAACGCCGCGTGCGGGCCATGCGTGCCCGCTCGCGCTCGATGATGCCCTCGTCGAGGTCGAGGAACGTGAGGGCGGCCAACTCGGACGTCATCGCCTGGGCGAGTATCGACTCGATCGATTGCTGGGGGATCGGTCGTCCGCCGAGCCCCGCGATCACGGTGTAGAGCACCGCCGACGAGCCGAGCGTCGCCATCGAGACGTCGGTCGCGAGCACGCCGCCCATGCCGAGGCTGAAGGCCTTCTCGACGACGACCACGCGCGTCGCGCCCGCGAGGGCCCTTCGAACCGCGTCGATGGGGAATGGCCGGAACGAGGTGATGCCGAGCACGCCGACTCGTTCGCCGGCGTCGCGCAGGCGGTCGACGGCGTCCTTGATCGTCCCGAGCACCGAGCCCAGCGCGACGACGATCGTGTCGGCGTCCTCGGTGCGGTACGGGTGGACGAGTCCGCCGCTCGGACGCCCCGTGAGCCTCTCGAACTCCTCGGCGATCACCGGGATGTAGTCGAGCGCGTCCAGCTGACGCAGGTGCGCGAGGTAGCGCACCTCCTCGAAGGCCTCGGGGCCGACCATGGCGCCGATCGAGACCGGGTCGTCGGGGTCCAGCACCTGGCGCGGATCGTACGGGGGCAGGAAGCGGTCGACTGACTCTTGGTCCATGAGGTCGACCCCCTCTACGGCGTGGGTCAGGATGAAACCGTCCATGCAGACCATGACCGGAACCGAGAGCTCTTCGGCGAGGCGGAACGCCTGGACGTGCAGGTCGGCGGCCTCTTGGTTGGTCTCGGCGAAGAGCTGGATCCACCCCGAGTCGCGCACGGCCATCGCGTCACTGTGGTCGTTCCAGATGTTGATCGGGGCCCCGATGGCCCGGTTGGCGAGCGTCATCACGATGGGCAGGCCGAGACCGGCGGCGTTGTAGACCGCCTCGATCATGAACAACAGCCCCTGGCTGGCGGTCGCGGTGTAGGCCCGCGCGCCGGCCGCCGAGGCGCCAATGGAGACCGACATCGCGGCGAACTCCGATTCGACGTTGATGTACTCACACGGCGCGAGCGAACCCTCCTTCACCTTGACGCCGATGGCCTCGATGATGTGGGTCTGGGGCGAGATCGGGTACGCGCAGACGACCTCGGGTCTACAGAGCGCCACCGTCTCGGCAATGGCCTTGGACCCCTCAAGTTGACGTAGCACGGGCGGCCGCCTCCATTTCTCGTGTCACGTGGTCGAAGGCCGCGCTCGCGGCGGCGACGTTGCGCTCGCCGACCGCGCCGTGGAATCGTTCGCGGATCGCGATGCCGATCGCGGGCAGGGGGACCTGACCGGTGAGCGCGGCGAACGCGCCGAGCAGCGCGGCGTTGGGTACGGCGCGCCCGACGTGTTCCATGGCGAGCTCGGTCGCCGGACAGGTCATCAGGTGCTCGGGGTGGAATCGCTCGGAGAGGTCGTCAAGCCCGAGCTCTTCGAAGGTCCGAGACGTGTTAATCAGCACGTAGCCGTCGTCGACGAGGCCCCCGAACAGGTCGACCTGGTGGATCAGGGTGACGTCCTGGACGATGACGGCGTTGGGAGCCATGACGGGCTCGCGTGTTCGAATCTCGCGATCGTCGAGGCGACAGTAGGACACGACGGGCGCACCGGTGCGCTCCGAGCCGAAGCTCGGAAAGGCCTGCGCGTGGCGGCCCTCGTTGAACGCGGCGACGGACAGCAGCTCGGCGGCGGTGACCACCCCCTGACCGCCGCGACCGTGAATACGTACCTGAAACATGCAACCACCAGCCCACTCGTTCGTCGCTGCGCCGGCCGTACGCGACAACGCCGTCGAAGCACTCGGTCTGACCGTATCGCAGGTTTCTTCGCGCGGCGGAGGGCCTTTCGTCACTGTTGGGTCCCGTAGTCGAACCCGTCGCGCACCGCGACCGTCGCCCGGGGTATCTACCCGAGTTGGATCGGCCGATTGTCCATTCCCGCGTTGAACCCCACGCCGTTCAAGGTGCGGTAGCGGTTGCCGCGCAGGTTGTAGAGCTCGATGGTGACCGGGGACTTCGTGAAGGTGCCCGCGGCGCAGGTCGGGGTGCAGTCGTTCACGTACTTGATCCCGTGGCCGTAGGCGACCGGGTTGCCCCACTGTTCCCAGGCGAGATTCGTGAAGCCGTAGTTCGCGTCGGCGCAGGTGACCACGATGGTGCGCGGCGTGGACGCGGTCTGTCCACAGAACGTGGCGGTGACCTGGCGGTTCGGCTGGATCTCGCTCAGCGAGAGGACGAGTCCGCCGAGTGCCAGTACCGAGAGCATCGCCAATAAGAGCAGGGGGATCTTGTTACGCACGACGAATCTCCTTCCGAGACGCGATGACGGGGTGGCGATGGCAAAGGCGGTGGCCCACTGGGTGACCAGTGCGTCGAGGGTGGTGCGGGCCCTGGCCCGAGGAACGCTCCACTGCGCGCAGTGTCACTGCCACCGCTTTGTCACGGTATCGAGACTATCGACCTGGGCCGACCCGCTTCTGGCCGACGAACGAAGTGGGTCGAGCGGCGAACGTTCGGCCACTCGCCGGGTCTAGGGTGACCACGTGGGGCCAGAAGACCGTGACGAGCGTGGCGACGTGTCCGCAATGCGTCGCCGTTACGACGACGAGGTCGAGCTCGGTGGTGACCCCGTGTGCTGGATTCAGTTCGTCTGTCCGCGTTGCGGGTCGATGATCGAGGACTCCCAGCACGAGTTGACCTGTCGCTCCCGCTAGGTGTTGACGGCGCCGTCTCGTACACTGGGCGCGGCGCCGTCGCTGGAGGACAGCCGTGGGATTGCATGAGTAGAGAACGCGACGAGAGCGAGCGCCGGCGCGTCCCGCCACCGGTGATCAGGAAGCGCATCGCTTCGGGTCGGGGGGCGATGGAACAGCCCAACGCCACCCACGACGGTGACGCGGCGCTCACGCCGATCTTCTGGGTCGCCCTGGTGTTGACGAGTGTCGCCACCGGTCTCTTCGCCATCTTCTTGATGTGGCTGCTCGCGGTCTTCGAGCACGCCGCATTCCACTTCAACGGCGGCAGCTACCAGAACGCCGTAGCGGCGGTGTCGGGGCTGCGTCGGGTGGTGTCACTGACGATCGCGGGCGTGGTCGGGGCGGTCGGGTGGTACCTCATCCGTCGACTGCTGCGCCACGACCACGCCGAGATCGACGACGCGCTGTGGCGCGGCGACGGCAAGCTCTCGTTTCGCCGCAGCATCCTCACCTCCGCGCTCTCCGAGGTCGTCATCGGCATGGGCGCGTCCATCGGCCGCGAGGCCGCCCCGAAGCTGATGGGGGGTGCGTCGGGCAGTTTCGTCGCGAGCTGGTTCAAGCTGAGCCCGGCCCAGCGTCGGCTGCTCGTGGCCTGCGGTGGCGGGGCCGGACTCGCGGCGGTGTACAACGTACCCATCGGCGGCGCGCTGTTCACCGCGGAGGTCCTCTACGGCAGCCTCTCGCTGCCGGTCGTTCTGCCGGCCCTCGCCGCCACGCTGATCGCAACCTTCACGGGGTGGCTGTACCTGCCGAGAACCGCCACCTACATCGACGTAGCGCGGTACCACTTCAGTGCGGCACTCATGGTGTGGTCGGTGCTCGCGGGCGTGGTGATCGGGCTGCTCACCGTGCTCTACGTGCGCATGATCGGCTGGTCATCACATCACCGCGCCTCGGGACTGACGATCTTCTGGACGATGCCGCTCGTCTTCGTCGGCGTCGGCGTCCTCGGGATCTGGTACCCCGATCTCTTCGGCAACGGAAAGGACATGGCCCACGAGGCATTCCTCGGCGTGGGCAGCGTGGGACTGCTCTTCGCGCTCTTCGCACTCAAGCCCGTCGTGACGGCGTTGACCCTCGGCAGCGGGGCGGGCGGTGGTGTCTTCACCCCATTTCTCAGCACCGGGGCCGTGCTCGGCGGATTTCTCGGCATCGTGTGGTCCTCCGTGTGGCCCGGAACCCCCGTCGGGGCCTACGCGCTCGTCGGCGCGGCCGCGATGGTCGGGGCCTCGATGCAGGCGCCACTCGCCGGTCTGGTGCTCGTGATCGAGTTGACCCACGGGGGCTTTGACATCGCGATTCCGATGATCACCGCCACCGTGATCGCGACCGTGCTCGTGCGCCAGATCGACGGGTACTCGATGTACTCGGCGCGCCTGCCGCGTCACGACCACGGAGACCTGTCGGCGTGATGAGAGGATGGTGACGTGTACACCCTGCCCAGCTTCAAACTCGATGATGACGATGCGTGGTCGATGGTGCTCGAGGCCGGCGCCGGGTTCTACGTCCGCCCGGCTTCGTCGGGACTGCTCAGCGTATTCGCGCCCATCGTGGTCGACGAGGGTCGCCGGACCCTCACCACGCACGTGGCGCGGGCCAATGACTGGTGGCACGACGCCGACGGCGAACCGGTCCTAATCCTCGTACTCGCGGCAAGCGCCTACGTCTCGCCTCGCCACTACCCGAGTGCGGCGCAGTCGCCCGGCGTCGTGCCCACGTGGAACTACGTGGCCGCCGAGATCCGCGGCACGATACGCGTCCACGACGACGCCGCGTGGACCCGCGGACAGGCCGAGCGTCAGACCGACCACTTCGAAGCGTCCGCCGCGACGCCGTGGCGCGTGTCGGACGCCCCCGAGGAGTTCATCGACCGTCAGGTCCGCGCCATCGTCGGGGTCTCGGTGGCGGTGTCTTCCATCGAGGGTAAGACCAAGCTCTCCCAGAATCGCCCCGAGGTCGACCACGACGAAGTTCGTCGGGCCTTCGCCGAGGGAACCCTCGCGCAGCGAGAAGTCGCCCGGTGGATGGGCGATGACTGAGCAGTTACTGATTCGTCACTGCACATCGCGCGACGCCACGGTGCTGCGCGACCTGCGCCTCGAGGCCCTGCGCGACACGCCCGACGCCTTCGGCTCGACGTTCGACGTCGCGAGTACCTGGCCCGACGAGCGCTGGGTCACCATGGCCGCCGACTGGAACTTCTACCTCGGTTACCACGCGGGTCGACCGGCGGGGATCGCCTCGGGCGGGTGGAACGAGCGCTACCCCGACACGCACTGGCTGTTCGGGATGTTCGTGACGCGAAGCGCGCGCGGGACCGGTCTCGCGGGCGCGCTCGTCGACGCCGTGGCCGAGTGGGCGCGCGCCCAGGGTGGCGAGTCGCTGTACCTGCACGTGACCTCGACGGTCGCCCCCGCGAGACGCTTCTACGAGAAGGTGGGGTTCACTCCGACGGGCGAGGTGATTACCATGGACCGAGACCCCTCCCAGCAACTGATCACCATGGTGAAACATCTTGAGTCCTGAAGCATCTGAGTTTCGAGTCGAGCGCGTGAGTCCCGTCGCGCTGCACGCGGTGCGTCGGCGGGTGCTGCGCGGTGACAACCCCGAGATCTCCGTGGTCGACCCCCGCGACGACGACGAGACGGCGATGCACGTGGCGGGCCTGCTCGGCGACCGCCTCGTCGTGACGTCCTCGTACTACCCGTCGACCTCGCCCGTGCACCCCGAGCGCGTGACGTACCAGTTGCGTTACATGGCAACCGACTTCGACGTGCAGGGACGCGGCTACGGCGCGCGCGTCGCCGCGGTGGCCGAAGCGCTGTTGCGCGAGAGCGGCGTCGAGGAACTCTGGGCCAACGGCCGTGACACGGCCCTCGGCTTCTACCGCGCGACCGGCTGGCGAACGGTGCCGGGCTCCGAGCACCTGAGTCCCGAGACCCAGCTGCCGCACACGATGATCTACAAGAGCCTGCTCGACGTGGACCAGTCCTAGTCGTGCGACGTTCCCTGATCGCCCTCATCATCGTCGCCGTGGTCGCCGTCACGGTGGTGGTCTATCGACGCCAGGCGTCCTCGAGCGGCGGAGTGCCGACGACGACGTCGTCGTCGGTGCCGTCCACTTCCACGACGGCCCCGCTCGCAGTCGCGCCCCTGACGGGACTCGCGGACCCCTCGGGACAGGCGGCGTTGCGCCCGGCACTGACGGTCAAGATCGAGAACACGCCCGAAGCGATGCCCCAGTGGGGGATCGACCAGGCCGACGTCGTCTACGAGGAGATCGTGAACGGCGGCATCACGCGCCTGGCCGCGGTGTTCAACTCGCACGCGCCGGCCAAGATCGGCCCCGTCCGCTCCGTTCGCCCGACCGACGAGCAGATCGTCTTCCCCCTGGGCGGGATCTTCGCGTTTTCCGGCGGGGCGCCCTACGCGCTGGCGGCGATCGCCAAGGCGCCCGTCACGCTGGTGGACGAGTCGAGCGCCGGCGCCGCGATGTTCCGCGACCCGAACCGGGTCGCCCCGCACAACCTCTACGCCGTCGGGCCGTCGCTCTT
Source organism: Actinomycetes bacterium (assembly GCA_021784205.1). The sequence continues at coordinate 1,447 of JAJXTB010000019.1, read as the reverse complement.
CGCCTTCAAGGGCACCCCGACGCCGCCGTCGCCCCTCTTCACCTATCGTTCGCCGTCGACCCGCGTCGTCGGGCCGGCGGTTGCCTCGGTGACGGTGCCGTTCCCGAGCATCTACCCCGAGACCTGGACCTGGGACGCCAAGACCGCCTCGTGGGACCGCAGCCTCTTCGGTCAGGCGATGATCACCGGGACCGGCGTTCGAGTCTCCCCGGTCAACGTGCTCGTCATGTGGGTCAACTACGTCAACGGCGTGGGCACGTTCACCTCGTACGCGAACCTGCTCGGCACTGGGCCGGTCACCCTGTTCAGCGCGGGCAAGGAAGTCCAGGGCACCTGGTCGCGGGGCCCGTCCCTGAGCGACCCGATCGTCTACACGAACGCGTCGGGCAAGCCGCTCGCACTCACCCCCGGCCAGACCTGGGTCGAGCTGCTGAACACGGGGGCCGTGCTCAGCGTGCAGCACTGACGCCGCGACGCCGCCGCTCGACTGACGTAAGGTGAGTCTCGCTATGTCCACTGAACGTGACGGAAACGACCTACGAGTTATCGAAGGGCCCGACGGCCGCCGTCTCGAAGTCGCCGTGGTCGGACCGCCGACGGGCCGCACCGTCGTGTTCCACCACGGCACGCCCGGCACGGCGTCACTGGTGCGCTTCTTCGACGACGTCGCCGAGGAGTTCGGGCTCTACGTGATCGCCGTGAGCCGGCCCGGCTACGGCGCGTCGACGCGCCGGGAGGGCCGGAACGTGGGTTCGACCGTCGAGGACGTCCACGCGGTCCTCGACGCGCTCGGGCGCGACCGCTACCTCGCCGTCGGCTGGTCCGGCGGGGGCCCGCACGCGATCGCGTGCGCGGCGCTCGACGCGTCGCGCTGTGTCGGCGCGTGGTCGCTCGCCGGTGTGGCGCCGATGGACGCCGACTTCGACTGGACCGAGGGGATGGGGCCCGAGAACCTCGAGGAGTTCGCCCTGGCGCGCGAGGCGGGGCCGGCCTACGAGGCTTTCATGGCCGAGACCGCCGCGGTCTTCGCGACGGCGACGCCCGAGACGGTGATCGAGCTCTTCGGCGGACTGCTCTCCCCGGTCGACCGCGCGGCGCTCGCCGATGAGACGGTCCGCGATCTCATGGCGTCGTCCATGCGTGAGTCGTTCGCGACCGGGTGGCGGGGCTTCTACGACGACGACCGCGAGATGTTCGAGCCGTGGGGCTTTGACGTGGCCGCGATCACGACGCCCGTGGCGATCTGGTACGGCGAACACGACCTGATGGTGCCCCCGACCCACGGCCGCTGGCTCGGAGACGCCATCCCCACGGCGACCACGACCTACTTCGCCAACGACGGCCACGTCTCGCTCGTCATCGACCATGGTCGCGATCTCGCGACCGCCCTCAGCGACCCCGCCTACGCCGGGGCCGACCCCGATCTCGACCGGTAAGGACAGGTATG
>JAJXTB010000126.1 GCA_021784205.1 Actinomycetes bacterium | reverse complement strand
AGCCCAGATGACCGAGTACACCATCGTGATCGAGGATGCGGGCTCCAACTTTAGTGCGTACGTCGTAGGGCTCGACGGATGCGTCGCGACCGGTCAGACCGTGGAGGAAGTCGAGATCAATATGCGTTACGCGATTCAGTTCCATCTTGAGGGGATGAGACTTCACGGTGACCGACTCCCTTCAAAAATGCCAATCGTCAAGACGGTCCAGGTCGCTTCGTAAATTCCATTGACTTCTACCAAAAATCGCTAGACCAATGTGTTTCGGCGTTTGAAGGGGTGGTGAGTTGACGCGATTTAAAGTGGGGGCTCGGCTAGACCGGGGTACGTGAGGGCCCCGGCGGTGATCGCGAACGTTCTTGCGGCGATGGTGTTCGCCGTCGCGATTCCCTCAAGCGCTCACGCTGAAACGGTGCCGGCCGCGTCGGCCACGTCGAGTTTGCTCTGCGGCGCGGACCACCTGAGCGTGACATGGCGCGGCAGCACCGGAGGCCTCGCCGGACACAGCGGTGACCTCTTTTGGATTCGCAACGCGGGGCGGTCACAGTGCGTACTGCGGGGGTATCCGATCGTTCGCTTCGTCATGCACGGGCGACTCGCTCCACTCACCTCGAGCGGCGTGCCGTCGCCACTCGGCCGACCCACTGGCCTGCGAAAGGGGCCACCCCCCGTCGTCCGCCTCGCGCCCGGAGCGGTGGCGTCGTTCTGGGTGGTCGGTTCGGACGTCGTGACCCCGTGTCGTACCCTCTCGAGCATGGTCGTCGTGGTGCGCCCGTTGAGGGGCCGAGCGGTCATCGTCGCGCCGTCGGTCTACTCGTCGTGGCCCTTCTGCGGGTCGGGCGTCACGGTGTCACCCATCCTTCCCGGCATGAGTGGCTCGGTGCCCGCCGTGGCGATTCGCGACGTCATCTCCTTTGGGCCCTGAGCGCCCGCTGTCGACGCGGGGCGACTCGTGGTTTCGCGCCACGCGGGCTAGGGCCGGTGGGCCGCGATGATGTCGATGACGCGTTGCGGATCGTCGGGCGTGATGCACGGCCGCGCCCGTCGGCCGATGTCGAGGTTGATGCCGGTCTCTTTGTGGGGGCGCGTGGTGTCGAGGTTGTACCAGTGGGTCAGATCACCCGAGCCCCAGATTCGCCACTTGCCCCGCAGAGCGCCGAGCGTGAAGGTCGTGGCGGCACGAATGCGACGGTAGGGGATTCTCTTGGCTCCCCAGAGGTAGTACCAGCGGATCGTGAGACCCTCGTCATCACAGAAGATGCGACCGTCGTCGTAGAGCGCGGGAGAACTCGCCACTGTGCTCACCCTACGTCGACCGCGGTGACGTTGTAAGTGCGTGATGCCCGTGACGCGGCCACGTCGAACCGCACCTCGATTCTCAGGAGGCGAAGTTGATCATCCAGCGGATGTTGTAGCGATCGAGGCACGAGCCCCAGTAGCCAAAGAACATCTCCTGCATCCCCGAGCCTTCGGTCCCACCCTCGCTCAGCGCCCGGTAGAGCCGGTCGGCCTCGTCGCGAGAATCGACCTCGAGGCTAATGGTGGTGTTGTTGCCCACCCGTACGTTCTGGCCCATCGAGGCGAGCATGTCGGTGGCCATGAGTACGTGCCCGTTGAGTATGGGCAGTTCGACGTGGAGCACTCGGTGACGGTCGTCGTCACTCATCTCGGGCATCCCGGGGGCGTCCGCGAAACGCATGAGACCGCTGACCTGGCTATGGAAGACCTCGGCGTAGTAGCCAAAGGCCTCCTCGGACTGACCCGCAAAGTTCAAGTACGTGTTCACGCGCGCCATGTCGCCCCCTCGTCGCGACACTACTTCGACGCCCTCGTTGAGACAAGGCCCCGTCACTGGCGGCGGGCCACGCGCACGCGCCACGAGTCAACACAGAGTCTCGTGTTGCTCTGCGTTAGTGTGCCGCCGTGACCGATGACGCTCTCGAACCCTCCGGACTCTCACTCGGTGCCCAACGCGACGCTGCCCTCGAGCACACCGCCCAGTACGTCTTGCGAGCGTGGAACGAGTTCGATCGGGCCCGCGAGAGCGAGACCCTGCCGTCGCCCGAGCTCGTGGAACTTCTGAAGGCGCCGCTTCCCGAACACGCCAGCAACGTTCTCGCCATGATTGATCACGCGGTTGAGGTACTTGACGCTTCCCTCGCGCAGTCGCGCCCTCGCTACTTCGCCTTCATAGGCTCGAGCGGCCTCGAGGTTGGTGCCCTGGCCGACTTGCTCGCGCACTCCTACGACATCAACTTGGCCGTCGACGCGCGCGCCGCCACGCAATTGGAGTTCCAGGCGGTGCACTGGTTGGCCCAGTTCCTCGAGTACCCCGCTCACACGGGGGCCTTCACGAGTGGCGGCACGATCAGCAACATCACCGCGCTGGCGTCGGCGCGCGAGGCCGCTCTGCCCGGTGCGCGTCATCGCGGGCTCGCCGACGTGCGCCCGACGCTCTACTGCTCCAGTGAGGCGCACTACTCCATTACGCGCGCCGCCGAGGTGCTCGGCATCGGAGCGGACAACGTCCGGGCGATTGAGATTGATGGCGACCGGCGCATGCGACCCGACCGGTTGCGTGAGCGTCTCGTCGCCGACGTTGCCCTGGGCCACACGCCCGTGGCGATCGTCGCCACCGCAGGCACGACTCTCACGGGAGCGGTTGATCCGATCGACGAGCTCGCTGAAATCGCGAAGGAATTTGGCGTCTGGCTCCACGTCGATGGTGCGTACGGCCTGCCCGCGGCCGCGGTAGGCGAGACGCGCGACCTCTTTCGTGGTCTCGCGCGCGCGGACTCGATCACGGTGGACTGTCACAAGTGGATGTTCGTGCCCAAGGCGTGCAGTGCGGTGCTCGTGCGAGACGGGGCCACGCTGACGCGAGCCTTCGCCCACGACGAGGCGTACATGCCCCACGAGGGTGAGCAGTTCAACGCCGTGGACATCACCCTCGAGTACTCGCGGCCCTTTCGGGCGTTGAAGCTCTGGCTGGCCTTCGCCACGCACGGAGCGTCCGCGCTGCGCGACGGCGTGGCGCGCAATTGCGAGCAGGCGCGACTCCTCTATCACCTCGCGGGTGAACACGAGTCGCTCGAGACACTCGCGAGTCAGCCACAACTCTCGATTGTGCCACTGCGAGTGTCGGCGAGTGGATGTGCGGATCCCGATCGCCATAACGAGGCGCTCTGCGCGGCGATGCAGGCCGACGGACGCGTCTACGTCTCGCCGGCGACCATCGATGGACGCACCTGGCTACGTCCGTGCTTCACGAACTTTCGCACCCGTGACGATGACGTGCGCGTTCTCGTCGAGGTCGTGATGGAGTTGGGCTCGCGCTGTTCGACCCTGCACGACTGAGGACTTCGAACTGGACGACAGTCCCGGCTGGTTCGCGCCACATCGGAGAGGGGCTTTGGGCCCTGGGTACTCGGTGTGCGGGCACGGTACTGTCCAGACATGATCGTCTGCGTGCCCGTTACGAGCGAGGGACTCGTCGATCCCCGTTGGGGCCGCGCCGACGTCATTGCGTTGGCCGACGTCCACGACGGCACGATCGGAAGCTGGCAGGAGATCGAGGTGTCCTGGAGCACGCTGCACGACGAGGGAACCTCCGCCCAGCACCACGCGCGCGTCGCACGGTTTCTGCGTCAGAACAACGTCGGCGCGGTGGTCGCTCACCACGTGGGCGACGGCATGATTCGCATGCTGGGCGTCATGAAATTGCAGCTCTTCCTTAACGCGTCGGGCGCTGCGCGCGACGCGGTGCTAACGGCGCTCGACGAGAAGTAGCTCTCGATTCTGCTCGAAGAACGAGGAGATGCGTCCACGAGGGTTCAAGGTCGGTAGCGAGGCGTCGACGTCGACGTCACAGCGGCTCCATGTGGCCACCGGAGTTGAGCACTTGGAGCCTGGCTGATTCACCGCGCACCTATCGAGTCGCGAGACGTAGTCGTGGGCGGAAGTCTCAACGTTCGGGACCTTTCACGGTGCTCGTCGAAGACCGCGAGAACCGAGCGGTGCTCGAACTCCCTGAGTTTGCTGTTTCGTAAGCGCCACGAGTGCCCCGTCACGGGGGCCGCCTCGGGGGTGCAACCTTCGCGTCACTGGTCGTCGGGCCCGGGCGCAGTACGGCCACCACCTTGAGCCCTATCTCATCGACGAATCCCAGTACCACATCGACTAACGCGCGAGACGCGCCACATCTGCGAGTGAGTAATAGGCGAGGCGAGTAGTACTGTCTCCGCGTCGGATCTGAACCAGGCCGAGAGGAACGATAGGCGACTCGAGATAGGGTCTCGTGACGAGTAGCAACCCCGGAGGCGCCTTCGAGGCGCCGCTGAACGTTCTACGACTTGGGCCGGCTCAGTGACTCCCCCGAACGCTTGAACAAGCGAAAGGAGATGACAGCCTGGACAATACCGGCGATAAGCGTCAGGTAAATTCCGATGCGCGGGCCGTAGCTGTACGCCTCACCGGAGACGCCGCCTCCGCCGCTGGGCAGGGCCAGCCAGCGAATCACGACGAGGAAGGCGCCGAAACCCGAGAGTCCGAGAACGATGACGCCGGGTCCCATGTTCGTCTTGGGCATCGAGCTGCCCGAGCGAAGCATGACGAGGTACAGTCCCGCTGCGACGATGAGCAGAGCCCCGATCCAGCCGTAGCCCGAGCCAAAGCCGCTCACGGACGAACTGAAGCCCAGTATCGACGCGCCGTACCACGGCAAGAACATCGATATCAGGGCCACGACACTCGTCACGGCCACCACCCGGTCCAGCTGGTCCAACTTCTTCCAGTCGATTCTCACGATTTCCCCCTTGTCGCACCGAGTCGACTGCGCGGGTGGGCCGAGTGCTCGCCTCGGCGCTCGCGATCAATCGCGCGGCAATGACCTGAGACTAACTCAGGATTCGGCGGTAACGGGTGATCGTCAGTCCGCCCCGATCAGGAGAGATCAACCGAAGACAGCGTTGCGCGCGCGACGCTCGCGTCGCCCGACACGTCGAGTTCCCCGAGGGGCACTCGACCGTTGAGAAGGAGAACCAGCTGGGAGGCCGTGGCCGAGACGCTCACCGTGGGCTCACCGCCGAGACGCCACGTGCGCCCCAGGTCACTCGCTTCCAGGGCGACGCCCGCGCCCGGCGGAACGGTTATCTCCGAGCGATGCACGTGGAGGAATTCGGGCACGCCATCCTCGGCCGCCGCGTCGGTGAGGGTGGTGGCCACGCCCAGCGCGTTCGCCGCGTCCCACGCGTGCACCGCCGCCTCTTGGACCTGGTGACGAGCGACGGCTCCCGCGGTCGCGGGCTCGCCCCACCACGTCCAGCACGGCGACGACTCACCCATCTCGTCTAACGCGCCGAGGAGTTCGGACGTCGCGCGGCGACACCACTCGGCGAACTCTCTCACGTTGCTCGCCACCTCCTCGTCTACGGTCGCGCGGGGGCCCAGGACGTGGCGCTCGCGCACGTTCAGGGCCCAGAACTGCTGGACGGTGCCCAGGTGCCACGCGAGATCTTGCAGCGACCACCCCGGGCACGAGGGCACCGGACGCGCGCGTGAGTCCTCACTCAGAAGTCGCGCGACGGATTCGCTGGCCTCGGCGATGACCTGACGCGTCCAGGATGTGTCCATCGCGTCATGGTAGTGACGCGGCGCGGGGGGTCGCCGTCTCAATAGAGTCTTTTGGGTGAGACGACACGCCACCTTCGAAAATCCCTACCGACTCGCCACGACAGTGGTCCCCGAGGCCTACCGACTTCGCATCGAACCAGACCTGGCCGCGGGCACCTTCGCCGGGACGGTCGAGATCGACCTCCACGTGTTCGAAGCCGTCGAGTCGATCAGCCTCAACGCGCTCGAACTCGACGTCGACGCGGCGACCCTTCGACGCGCCGACCTCGAGCTGGCGTCAGCGACACCCCGGGCCAACGACGAACTCGAGACCGTGACCTTCGACTTCGCCGAGGTCATCGCGAGCGGACCGGCCACGCTCGTCGTGGGATTTCGCGGTGTTCTCAATGATCAGTTGCACGGCTTCTACCGCTCGACCTACGAGGACGCCGACGGGGCCACCCACGTGATCGCGACGACACAGTTCGAGGCCAGCGACGCCCGTCGCGCCTTCCCGTGCTGGGACGACCCGGCGTTCAAGGCGACCTTCGAAGTCACCCTCGTAATTGACGAATCACTCGGCGCGTTCTCCAACAGCGCCGAGGCGTCCTCGGCGAGTCTGGGCGACGCACGACGAGAGGTCCGCTTCGCGCCGACGATGGTGATGTCGACGTACCTGGTGGCCTTCGTGGTCGGTCCCTTCGAGGCGTCCCCGGTGACGATGGCCTCGGGCGTGCCCGTGCGAGTAGTGCACCCGCGCGGCAAGGGCCACCTCACCCAGCTGGCCCTCGACGTCGCGGTGCACGCCCTCGAGTTCTACACCGACTACTTCGATCGGCCCTACCCCGGTGACAAGATCGACCTCGTCGCGATCCCCGACTTCGCCGCGGGGGCGATGGAGAACCTGGGGTGCGTCACCTTTCGCGAGGAGTACCTGCTCATCGACCCGGCGGCTGCCTCCCAGCGCGAGCGCGAGATCGTGGCGCTGGTGATCAACCACGAGTTGGCGCACATGTGGTTCGGCGATCTCGTGACGATGGAGTGGTGGGAGGGCATTTGGCTCAACGAAGCCTTCGCCACGTTCATGGAGTCGATCTGCACCGATCACTACCGACCGGAGTGGAAGAAGTG
>JAJXTB010000125.1 GCA_021784205.1 Actinomycetes bacterium | reverse complement strand
CACGCGGTAGTCGCCAAAGTCGTGCCCGCAGTCGCACCGTACGGTCCGGCCCCCCGTCTCACTCTGGACTACGTACAGGTGATCCGTCAGCCGAAGCAGCACCCTCACGTTCCACCCCAAGCGCTCCTGGATCAACTCGATGTACTTCTGGAATCGATCGGTGTCCTTGCGGCGCATCCTCTGCAGGTCCTGCAGGTGGTCATCGCCCAGTTGATTGTCCATCAACTTCGCGATCATGTCCTTGGTGACGTCATTGTTGTTCATACAGACTCCTTTGGGGCCCAGGAAAACGTGGCGGGAAGTTGCCAGAATTCGCGCAAATCACTGTCAAAGTCAAACTCTTCGGAAACCGTGGTCGCGTAGGTGTAGCGGACTGCTTCGATGAAGTCACCCTCTACCAGGACCTGACGCTCTTGTCTCCAGAACTCGCTGGCGCTGACGCTTTGCTCGAGGCGCTCACGGCGAATCTCCCGACGCCGTTGCACGGTGGCGGCTTCGTCGAGGACGAAGACGTTGCCGTCGCTCTTGACGATGACCCCGTTGAGTCGGGCCGCGAATTCAGGGTCCACCCATCCTTCTTGCACGTCGATGAGCACCGACGCCGGCTCTCGTTCGAGGGGGTCACCCCAGCCGCTTGACGCCCCGTTGTGGGTGGCCAGGAGATCACCGTCCTCGAACTCGATCGGCGGCATCTCGAAGCGCCACGTGTCGAGGTTCTTCACCTCGAGGGTCTTGTCGGCGACCATGGCCACGAGCTCCAACCCGGTGCGAGGCAGCGCGATGCCACGCTCGACCAGTTCCTTCGTGTTGGTGCCACGCGCCGAGATGGTCACGGCATTGGGCGACGGGTAGCCGCCACTCATACCCTGGGACACGAAGGTCGTGTACGCCGTCCCGGCTCCCGCCCTGCTCAGCGTCAGTCGACTCGGCCTCACCACCCAGTGCATGCTGCCCTGACCAACGCCGCCGCGGAACTTACCGTGACCGCAGAAGCCAGGGACGAGCCCCCGGCCGAGGTACATCATGTTGGGAATCAGATATTCAAATTCCTCCGCGTTACCGACGTTTGGCAACTGGGTCCACTGCGCCCAGCCGAGGGGAAGTCCGTCCCGGAAGCACATGGCCCCCTGCGCCACACCACCGACGCCCTCGAAATTCGTCATTCCGTAGTTCGTCCCGTCGGGCAGGACGCCTTCGCCTTGGATTCCCTCCCAGTCGGAGTCGGCCACCAGCGCCTCTTCGAGGAAGCCTCGGGCGTAGAACGATCGGGTGATCGCATTGAATCCGAGACTGTTCATGATCATGCTCTGACCCCAGATGTTGGAGTAGCTCGCGATCGTGTTGCCCGGGTTGTAGACCGATCCCTTGGGGTACTTCGCGCGACACGGAATGGACACGCCAGTCGTCGGGTAGGTGTTATAGCCGAAGCAGTTGACCATCCCGAGGTAGAAGGCCACGTCGGCACCGCCGGGGTAGCCATTGAACGCGTGATAGTCCCAGTGCGACGAGCCGTCCATGTTGGCCACGAGACTTCCTTCGCCGTCGATCGTGAGTCGCTGGCGAACGTGAATCATGAGGTCCTTGTCCGCGTGGCGAGCCAAGGGCATGAGGCCCTTGTACTTCACCGCGCGAAAGCCGACACCGTCGTAGCGTCCTGGAACTGAAGTCGTGCGGATGTTGTCCCTTACGACACGGCTCGTCTCCTCGATGATCTCGCGCGACGCGCGCACGAAGTAGTCGACGCCGATCTCCTCGACGATGCGATGCACTTCGCGGTGCAGTAAGGCGCAGCCCGAGAGGCGCATCTTGTCGTCGAGGTTGTTCATCGCGCCAGCGCGTGTTCGCCGCAGCCACATCTGCTCCCACCAGGTGAACTGCTGAAGATTCTCACCGGTCTTGATCGGCGGGAAGACGAAGCCGTCCCAGAAGGTGTCAACGCCATACTCCGGCCAGCTGCCCGCCACCGGCGCACCGGCCTCCATGATGTGGTTGATTCCCATCGCCCACCCGATCAGCGTGCCTTCACGAATGATCGGCACGTACGTGTAGGTGTCACCGGGGTGCGGCGCACCACCGGAGTCCCCGTCGTCGGTCACAAAGACGTCCCCGTCCCGGATCCCCGGATTCTCGTCGTACAAGTGTTCGGCCATGAAGCGCACGGCCACGCGACCGGAGTTAACGTGGGCGAAGAACCCGGGCGAGATCACGAGGGCGTCGCCCTCGGGAGTCAGCAGGGCCCAGAGAATCTCGCCCATCTCACGCGCCCCGGGGGACGCCGCGACGTACCGTGATACCTCGTAGGCCGCAATCAGGCTCGCGTGGAGCGTTGAATAGAAGCGCTCATAGCGAATGGGATCGCTGTCTTTAAGACTGAGTTCGGTGACGCCGTAGTAGTGGCCGGTCTCCTGAGTGAGTCGGTCCCGCTCGTCAACGAGACTCTTGAGACTTCGACGCTGGAGCTTTGCCGACTCTTCAGGTAACAGCAATTCGCTATCGGCGATGTCTATGATCTGCGCCGCGGCGTCGACAATAGAACTATCAATATCCATATAAGGCCCCCCCAAATTCTCTTACTGGTCTATTTGACCGTGTCACTCACTTCCCATTACTGATACAAACTGATGGCAGTATACGAAGCCATGTTCGCCACGGGTTGGCCGAAATCGCCCCATGTTGGGACACGACGACTGTCACATTTTGGGACACTACCGGCGAAGCGACGACCACGTGGAGACCGATCGACGGCGAAGCGGTTGGGCGCCGCGAGGATACACGGACGCGAATTAAGGCCGTCAATGAGGGAGAATGCCTGACTCCTCTACAGCCTGCTGGCGTGTCGCGCGTAGGGCTGCATCGGCGATCACGGTGAGTGTGAGTAGGTAGGACATCGCACCATCGCGACGACTTCGTTAACGCCTCTCCACGCCGATCGCGACATGAACGCGCCGTTGTTCAAGAGATAGTTACCGATGACACACGAATTGCGACCGGAGATTACATGACGTTATCGCCACTATCTGTATAGCTCCATCAATTATCAGGTGATAGTCGTGGTACTTGTGGTGGTTGTTAGGCATGGTAATTATCGACGTATCGGTGCGATCACTGTGCTCATCACACGCTGCGCCCTCGTTCTGGCGCGCATCGTGGTCGCCGAGGCGCACGAGTCCTCGGACCGCGTCGTGCGCGAGACCACTACGCGCCAGTGGTTTGTGCCACGTGGCATGAAGATCACCTACGTACTCATCGAATCTCAACCTCGGCGATTTCGGATGCCCTATGGGCGACGTCACGCTCGTGGGTGACCGCGTGATGCTTCACGGTGCCACTCCCCTCGTGCGTCGGCGGTTCAACCGCAACGGCGCCTCTTCGTTATCCGCGTGCGCGGTCGCGATCGTCACACCGGTGTTTTAGCGATCCCTCACCACGTGGTGAACCAGCCACACGAGAACGTCGTGGCGTCTGAACTAAGCGCACCGACGATCGTCGTGTCGATTCGCGAAGCGGGCAACCGACGAGCGCGCTCGGCCTGGTACGTCAACACATTTGACGAGAACGTAACGCAGCACCGTGGACTTGATGACGGGGCCGACGAAATGCCCCACCGGTTTTGTTGATCGATTCGCCCGCCATCGAAGGCTGTCACTTCACCGTCATCACGTACGTGTTTTTCTAAACGCCTCCGCGATGGGTCACTGACACGGCCGACGGCGACCCGCGCGTCGCGGATCCTCGTCGAGTGGTGACGCCGACCGGGGCCGAGGCGTCCGTCGATTTAGGCGAAGTCCTCCTCGCGATACTCGTTGACCGCGCGCTCGGCGCCACGATCGCTTTCGGCGTTTCGCAGGTCGACACGGCGGATCTTGCCGCTGATGGTCTTGGGCAGCTCGGCGAACTCGAGCCGTCGCACGCGCTTGTAGGGCGCGAGGTGCTCTTTCGCGTAGGCGAGGATCTCGCCGGCGAGGGCGCGACTCGGCTCGTAGCCCGCGACGAGGCTGACGTAGGCCTTGGGCACGGCGAGGCGCAGTTCGTCAGGAGCGGGTACCACCGCGGCCTCGGCGACGGCCGGGTGTTCGATGAGGACGCTCTCGAGTTCAAAGGGGCTGATGCGGTAGTCACTCGCCTTAAAGACGTCGTCGGCGCGCCCGACGTAGGTGATGTAGCCCTCGTTGTCACGGTGCGCGATGTCCCCGGTGTGGTAGCGGCCACCGGCGAAGGCCGACGCGTTTCGTTCGTCGTCGGGCCCCGTCGAGTTCTGGTAGCCGGCCATCAGCCCGACGGGACGCGCGACGTCGAGCGCGACGCAGATCTCCCCGTCGTCACCGACTTCGCCGGTCAACGGGTCGACGAGTTCGATGCTGTAGCCGGGGATGGGTCGACCCATCGAGCCCGCCTTCACCCGCTGTCCGGGCGGGTTACCGATCTGCACCGTCGTCTCGGTCTGACCGAACCCGTCACGGATGGTGATCCCCCACGAGCGCTCCACGGACTCGATGACCTCGGCGTTGAGCGGCTCGCCGGCGCTCGCGAGCTCGCGCAGCGACGTCGACCAGGCGCTCAGGTCCTGTTGGATCAACATGCGCCACACCGTCGGCGGCGCGCAGAACGTCGTGACCTTCGAATCGGCCAGCACGTCGAGCATCGCGCGGGCGTCGAAGCGCGAGTAGTTGTAGATGCAGATCGTCGCGCCCGCGATCCACGGGGCGAAGACGCACGACCAGGCGTGCTTCGCCCACCCGGGGCTCGACACGTTGAGGTGGACGTCGCCGGGCTGGATGCCGATCCAGTACATGGTCGAGAGGTGTCCAATCGGGTAGCTCGACTGGGTGTGCTGGACCATCTTCGGCAGCGCCGTGGTGCCCGAGGTGAAGTAGACGAGTAACGGGTCGTCGGCCCCCGTCGGCCCGTCCGGGGTGAATGCCGGATCGGCGCTGACGCTGTCGGCGTAGTCGTGCCAACCCTCGCACGGCTCGCCGACGCTCACGCGTACGTAGTCCCCCGCGATGTCGGCAAAGCGCGGGGTGATCTCGCTACGCGCGACGACCGCGCCGGCGTTCGCGCGGGTAATCCGGTCGCGAAGGTCCTCGGCCGTGAGCAGCGTCGTAGCGGGGATCAGCACCGCGCCGAGCTTCATCACCGCGAGCGTCGTCTCCCACAGTTCGACCTGGTTGCCGAGGAGCGCGAGGACCCGCGTGCCGCGGCGAACACCGAAACTGGCCAGCCAGTTCGCCACCTCGTTCGATCGTCGAGTCATCGTCGAGAAGCTGTACGAACCAACCGAGCCATCGTCTTCGATGATGCGCAACGCCACCGCGTCGGGATTCTCGCTCGCGAGCACCGCGTCGAACCAGTCGATGGCGAAGTTGAACCTGGCCGGCCGCGGCCAGACGAACTCGGTTCGCGCCTCGTCGTAGTCGCGCCGCAGCGCTAACAGGGTGTCGCGCGCCGCGCGGAACTCTTCTGTCGGACTAACCATTGCCCCACCTTTCGACCGAATCGAAGCCTGGTCCGATGGTACGTCGCGCCGAGGGGGTCAGGCGCCCGTTCGCCCGGCGACGAGCAGCTGGGTGTACGTGCTCGTCCGACGCGTGCAGACCGAGATCCGTAGCGCGAGGTACGTCGGGTGGATGAAGGGCGCGAGGGTCACGCGCACCCCGCTCGCATTGCGGGGCCGACAGGTGGCGACGGGGAAGTTGCCACTCTCCGCGACGCCGAAGGCGGCGCTCACCGCGGCGCCGTGGCGCAGTTCGTGACGCGCGGGCATCTCACCGATGTTCTCATTCTTCGCGGGCGGACCCTGGGGGTGATGTGCCGTCCCGACGACCGCTTGGACGCCCGGCACGCCCCAGATCCAGCACGCGGCGCCGCGATTCGTGAAGATGATGGGGTAGTAGATCGTGCCGGCCGCCCCATTAGCGCGTCCAACCGAGAGACGTAACTGGGCGGGCGTGCAATCTGCGGTAACGGCCCGTGGCGTCGGAGTCGCCCCGGCCGGCGTAGCGACCGGCGACCCGAAGGCGAGCGCGGCGAGAGTCACCCCCGCCACGGCAATCATCGTGCTGACCCTTTTCATTGCGACCTCCCAATGCTTTAATGTCCGGTCACGGTGCGAACTTACAGTCACCCCGAGTGTTGCCGCGTGTCAGGATGAACTATGGCCCACGTTGAGCGACTGGACATTCCCGGCGTGCACCGTCTGCCCCACTTCGCCCACGCGACGCGCGCGGGCGAGTACGTGTTCGTCTCGGGAACGCTCGGCACCGACCCCGCGGGCGCGCTCGTGCCCGGCGGGCTGACCGCCGAAACCGACCAGACGCTCAAGAACCTGGCCACGATCCTCGCCGGGGCTGGCTGTTGCTGGGACGACGTGGCGTCGGTCTCGGTGTATCTGGCGGACCTCGAGGAGTTCGCGGCGATGAACGACGTCTACGATCGCTACTTCGACGGCCTGGCCCCGGCGCGCATTACGATCGGCGGGGTTGACTTGGCGCTCGGCGCGCGCGTCGAGATGCAGTGCGTCGCCTATCGTGCTCGCTCGACCACTGCGTTGACGAGGGATGACGCGGTGTCGCTCGCGTCGCCACCGGCTCGACGAACGGGCTTCGTCGAGCACGACGGCGAGCGGCTGTACTACGAGGTCATTGGTGACGAGTCGAGTGACGCGACGCCGCTGGTGCTCTCCCACGGCGCGGGGGGCAACCACGCGGTCTGGTTCCAGCAGGTCGCGCACTTCGCCTCGGACCGGGTGGTCATCACCTGGGACCACCGCGGCTACGGACGCTCGAGCGACCTCGGTGACCGCA
>JAJXTB010000124.1 GCA_021784205.1 Actinomycetes bacterium | reverse complement strand
AGGGTCGTCACGTCGTTGGTGCCGTTGTTCACGCCGAAGGATCCGCCGTAGAGGTTGATCAGCTTGGTCACGGTGTAGCCCGAGCCCGTGATCACCGGCGTCCCGAACGAGTCCTTCATCTGGATGAAGTTCGCGTAGTTGAACGGGGCGTCAGCGGCGAGGGCCGTGGAGCCGGTGATCGTGCCGGCGGTGACGAAGTCGACCTCGACGCGGAAGTTCCGGTAGTAGCCGGGCTTGGCGACGAGGGCCTGGTTGACCATCCCGCCCATGGGCGTGCCCGAGACGAGATAGATCGGGCCCATGCCGGCCTGGCTGTTGCGGATGAAGGGACCCGGCCCTTCGACCGTGGTCTGGGGCTGGGGGTTCTGCGCGGTCTGCGCGACGGGGGTTCCGGTAGCCATTAGAACACCACCGCCGCGGCCTTGAAGGCCTCCTGCTTGATACCGGTGTCCTCACGAGCGTGGCGGAGGGCCCATGCCTTCGGGATGGTCATTGCACCCTCCCACAGGATGAGCATCCCGATCACGAAGCCGAACGTCTTCTTGGTGGGCATAGACGATACTCCTGACTGGTATCGCCGGACACCCCTACGACTCTGGACTATAGCAGCCGGTCGTCGCGGGTCAAGGCATTCACCGCCGGTTTCTGCCCCAGGAGGCGAGGAGGGCCAAGAGGGACACGACGATCAGCACGGCCCCGATCTGCTGGGTGGCGGCGATGCTCACGAGAGCACCGTCTCGACTATGGCGAGCGCCCGGCGTAGACCGTCGGCGATCCCCTGCTCGTAGACGATGGCCTTGTCCCCCGCACCCCGGCGCACCAGGGTCCGCTCGCGGCCCACGGCCTCGCGGCGGTCGGCCTCGAGGGCGGCGAGCAGCAGCTCGCGGTAGGCGGTGTTGGCGGTGACCTCGGTCGCCCCCAGCACCTCGATGAGGTCTAACGGTTCCATTCCTATATCCTTTCGTTGAGGTCGTCGCGGAGGCGGCTGATCAGCTCGTAGCGGATCTCGAGCTGTTGTCGCACCATCTCGGGGTGGGCCTGCTCGATCCGCCAGCGCAGGTCCACGAGGAAGTCCCCGAGGGCGTGGTAGATCTCGAACAGGTCGCGCCGAGCGAAGGTGGTGGTCACGGGATCCCAGACGGTCCCGCGGGCGGTGGTGAGGGTGTCGGTATTCACTTCAGCCCCGCCTTCTTCAGCGCCTCGGCAGCGGCAGTGGCGGTATCGTCGTCCGCATTCTCGATTATCCACCGAGCGACGTCGGCCCGCATCGGAACCATCACCGTCGTTGGCGGCTCGGGTTTGACCTCAGGGATGAAGTCGATCAGCGCGATGATGTGGTAGCAGTTGATCTCGTCGAGAACCACAATATCGTCGTCACAGTCCGGTACGCCTGCCGCGACGGTCCCGCGCTGCCACCAATAATCTCCCCACGTCCCCCTCGTCCCCGGCTTCAGCGGCCCCGCGAAGAAGTCGGCGGGCAGCACGTACTCGGTGCCGTCCTCGGTGAACAGGTGCAGGTCGTCAGTCACGGGGTTCTCCGTTCTTCGTCCGGGCGTAGCACGAGCCGCACAGCATCTCTCGTATCCACAGGGGACGACCGGACCCCGTGAGACGGACGCGGCTCACTGTTACCCCGGCGTCAACCGCCTGAAGCCGCTCCCCGCACTCGTCGCAACGCGGAACGTTGGTCGGTTCACTCATTGCTCTCTCCCTTACCAATCGTGTCCGCACAAGGGGCATGAGAACACGGTTTCCGCATCCCAGGTCGGCTCATTGAATAATGCCGCCAGCGCGTCAGATTCGGCTTGAAGTTCCTCTTGCGTCTGATAGACGTGCCAGCACTCGCCGCACTCGCGGTACGAGTCGGGCGTCGAGACTTCGAGGACGTGGTGAATCGCGCACACCGCTTCGCTCATTCGCTCTCTCCCTCTGTCAGCGCAGCGCGACGTGCCTCCAAATCGGACGCCCATTGGTCGGTGAATGCAAGTCCCTTCTCACCCCTGAGTTCTATGAGGTATTCCGTCGCGTCCTCAGCCAACCGTCGCCACGCCCGTACCCGTTCGAGCAGGTAGGCAATGTCGGTCGGGGCTGCCGCGATGAAGGTGGCGTCGGCCCCCCTGCCATAGCAGTCAACGAGGAATTGGGAATCGCGGTCCGGCTCGTCCTCAGAATCGGGGTGCGCGACCCAATTCATTTCGGGTGAGTCACGAATCTCGTTGGGTTCTACGTGTGTCGCTTCCCACTCTCCCGGCGTAGCGGCGTCGAGCCGGGCCTGAATTTCATCAAGGCGGTCAGTCATCAGTATCCACTCTCGATGCGCACGACAAGCCAGTTGGAGTACCGTTCCCAAGCGGCGCCCCGAGCGGCGCCCCGAGCGGCGCCCCGAGCGGCGGCCCGAGCGGCGTCCCAAGCGGCGTCCCGAGCGGCGTCCCGAGCGGCGCCCCAAGTGGCGGCCCGAGCGGCGTCCCAAGCGGCGTCCCAAGCGGCGCCCCAAGCGGCGGCCCAAGTGGCGTCCCGAGCGGCGTCCCAAGCGGCGCCCCGAGCGGCGTCCCAAGCGGCGCCCCGAGCGGCGTCCCGAGCGGCGTCCCGAGCGGCGGCCCGAGCGGCGTCCCGAGCGGCGTCCCGAGCGGCGTCCAACTCGTCTTGTGTGGCATTGCCGACTGCGAAGCGCCGGGCGACCTCGATGGCGGCGACGGAGCGTGGGTCGGGCTTCTCGATCAGTCTCAGCGCGTCCTCGGCCATGTCGCAGGCGAAGAGCCGCAAGTTCTCGCCGGTCGTCTGGCCCAAGGGGTAGAGCAGGCGCATTGACTCGGCGGCGATCTTGTCGGCACCGACAACGACCGTGCCACGCACCTCGACGCGCCAGAGCTGGGCACCGGTGCCGGCTGGCAGGTGATCGAGCACGTTTTTCTCGTACATCGCGTGCCAGCCGGACTGGCACAGCACGGGAGTCTCGGGCTTCGTCCACTCGCCCACGGCCTCGGGCCAGGGGATGCGCTGGACGGCGGTGTGGTTGTCGGCGGTGAGCCACTTGTAGAGGGGCTTGTCAGTCATCCGGGAACTCCTTCTTGAACATCGCCTCGTGGTCCGGGCAGATGCTCAGCTCGCCCCTCTCGTACAGGTGGCACTCGGGGCAGGCCCAGATCGTGTCCCACAGTTCGTCAGTCATGTCACTCATCCCCATCTCCCTTCCTCGAGATCTCCTCATCGTACCGCGCCCCACGACTCAAGTCAAGTAGTGCTTTAGTATTTCCGCCGTGGAGGATCTGGCACCGCGGGCAGAACCAGCCGCGCTTGCCCGGCAGCCGCTTCATCTCGGAGCGCAGCAGGACGACCGTGCAGTGGCGGCCGGCGCAGGGGTCGAGGTGGGACTCGTCGGCGAGAGTCATCGGACGCGTCCGATCTTGCCGATCGCCTCGACGCACTCGTCGCCGAAGGCCACCAGCATGGTCCGGTAAGAGATCGTAGCGAGAGCGTCCTCTCGGGCGAACGCGAAGTTATGTTTCGTCGCCGTCATCGCCGCCTCGCTCGACCAGACCGCATCGTACCAAGCGGCGCGCGAGGTCGGCAACAACGCGATTCCGTGGCCGTGTTCGAGGAACCGCTTCACCCAGGGGCCCGGTTTGCTGAAGGGTGGATTCATCCAGACGCGCCCGGTCCACGGTGACGAGAGACCGTCGTCTTCCATGGTGTAGTACCGAGCCGCCGGTATCCACGGAACACCGCCGGGCGGCGATGCCACGTCGAGGTCGAACTCGATGCCCATGGTCTCGAACAGCCACGCCGGGGTGTAGTAGTCGTCGGTGGTCTTCTTGGCCTGGGCCGCACCGAACAGGGGGGGGGCTAGTTCACTCATCGCAGCAGCATCCCCTCGCGCAGCAGCTCGTCGTTGCGCGACCAGTCGAACGAGAAGCCGTCCGGCAGCACGACGTCGGGGTCGGCCAGGTAGGAGATCGTGGTGGCGAAGTGGCCCTTCTCGGTGAAGTAGCGGATCGCCTGGTGCTCGTTCATGCCCGAGGCGACGTAGTGCCACAGGGGATCCTCGAAGCCCCGCCAGCGGTAGAGCTGGGGGGCGCGGATCTCCACCTCCCAGATTTCCTCCTTCACGCGGAACTGGCCGAAGCCGTCGCCGTAGTTGGAGGGCAGGCGGTCCTTCGCGCCGATGATGATGCCGTCGGTGTCGATGTGGGCGGCCTTGGCCCCCGTCTCGTAGAGCGCGCGGCCGAGGTCGACGCGCACCCTCGAGGTGACCTCGGCGGCGACGTGCCGTCCGTACTCGTGGGGCAGGCGGCGGGGCGCGAGGATGGTCTCGTAGGGGTCGAGGCCCTTGTCGTCGGTCCAGCGGATCTCGGAGCGGTCCTCGCCGTTCATTGCCAACTGGCCCCAGAGCGAGTTCGCGACGGCCTTGGCGAGCCGTCCCGCGGCACCGGGTAGTCGCCTACCTTCCTGGGCCATCGTCCACCAGTTGTAGAAGAGGTGGCTCTCACGCGCCGGGGCGTAGCACTCGTGCACGATCACGTCACAGCCCAGGTCCTTCGCGTAGGCGAGCTCGTTCCAGGTCCAGGTGCCGTTCAAGACCCCCCACTGGAACTGGATCGCCTCGGGACCGACGCGCACCGGCAGGGGCGGGTAGTCGACGTCCGACACGGTGACCGTGGCGGAGGCGAGGCCCGAGACGTCGGGATCGAGCACGGTGTCCTTGTGCACCTTGGCGAGCGTGAGCGCCACCGGCCTCGAGGCCATGGCGGTCGGGTAGGCCGCCACCTTATCTACGAGGCGCTGGTCGTAGAAGGTGCCCGGCTTCTCGATCCCCTGACGACCGCCGAAGAAAGCGGCCGAGGAGATCTCGGGGTCGAAGGCGATGACGACGTCGTCGGTGAGTGAGGCCCTAAACAGGTTCCACGCCATTGACGAGACGCCGCTCGGGTTCACCCCGAACTGGCTGAGCCACGACAGCGCCACCGTGAGGTCGGTGAAGGGGTCCTTAGAGTCCTCGAGGGTGCCGCGCAGGCTGGTGACCGAGGTGCCCGAGGCGTCGTGCACGATCCGGGTCTCGCGGCCGTGCCAGGTCGACATGGTCCAGGAGGTCGCGCCGGTGGTGTGCTTCATCCGCTCGACGCCCGAGGAGATGAAGCAGGTGAAGCCGGCTAGCTCATCCAGGGCCCGCTCCACGTTGCGTCGGCCACGGTAGAGCGTCTCGCCCCACTGGGTCGCCACGATCATCTCGCGCTGGCCCGGGGTGAGTAGGGCGACGGGCTTAGGCCGCGTCTGGCGGAGTGGGGAGATTCTCACCGGCGGGCCTCTCCAGGAACATGTACCAGTTGTCCCGGCCCAGGACCTTCCCGGACGCGGCGAAGCGGCGCAGGTTGTCGAGGGCCGCGTTGACGCCCACCGTGAGATCCATGGCGGCACGGGCGTGCCGGGCGGCGTCCTCGTCGTTGTCGGCCGTCACCAGCATCACGACGGCGCCCGAGAGCAGGCCGCTGACGCGGTAGTAGTCGGCGATGAGCTGCTGGAAGTGGTCGGCGGTCGTCATCCGATCAACCTCTCCACGTCGGCGATGAGGCCGGTCAGCAGCGCCATGGTGGCGGCGTCGAGGTTGTCGATCGGGCTGAGCAGGTTCTGCAGGTCGAGCAGCTGCGTGGAGACGTCGCGCAGGTTGCTGGCCCGCTTGCGCTTCTTCGCCGCGGCCTTCTTCGCGGGGGCTTTCTTAGCCGGCGCGGCCTTCGTCGCGGGGGCCTTGGTGGGTGTGGGCATCGGTGATTCCTCTCGTCGGGTCTTCTTCGGTAGTGCGTTGCTGGTTCCCGGTGGTCGGGTTAGTGGTGAGACCGTCGCGGCGCGGCGGGCCTTGGGGTCGGTGCCGGTGATCGTGACGGCGATGTGCAGGGGCTTACCGGTGAGTGACGTCCACTCGCGCTGCAGGCGCTTGCGCTCGGCGCCGGTCGCCATGTGCAGGCGGCCGTAGTCGTTGAGTAGCGTCGCCAACTCCGAGACCGAGCCGCGGTCCGGCAGGGACGTGACGACGGGGTGCTCGCGGCCGCGCACGAAGACGCGCAGCGTGAAGTGACCGCTGCCCGAGGGTGAGACCTCGACGGCCGTCCAGCGGTGCGGCGGCGCGTCGACCTCGGACAGGATCGCGGCCACGTCGTCGCGCAGGGTCTCGCTCGACTTCGGCAGCCATGTCGGGGCCCGGCGCGACCGGCGCCAGGTGCGCAGATCCTTGCGGTCCTGGTCCCCGAGCAGGTTGACCCGCGAGCGGAGTGTGGCGTCCTTCGGTGCGGCGCCGGCGGCGCGTGGTCGACGGTGACCGCGGGCGGCCTCGAGGGACCCGCCCCACTCGTAGTAGGCGCGGGACTCGGCAGCGGTGAGGAACGGGCTGCCGGAGAGCGTGCCCCGCCTCCCGGCAGCCTCGTACCTACGCCGCTGGGCGTCGCTGAGACTATCCCATCCGATCCGGCGCGCCATAGCGCTACTCTACGTCTCGGGTGACCGCGTTCTTTCCTTTTGGCATGCCCTCGATCTGGCCGATCCGAGTGGGTGACACCCCGACGACGGCCGCGACCGCGTGACGGGTGTTCCCCGTCACGACGGCCCGGACCATCGCCAGGCGCAACCGCTCGCGACTGGCCGCTCGGGCACGGGCGATCTTCTCGTCGTTGGCGAGGGCTACCCGCAACGACCGCATCGCCTCGTCCTTCGCGCTGCGTGGCATCAGCGGGGGAACGGTCCGTCGGCCACGTGCAGCTCGAGGGCGTTGCGGCCCGTCAGCTTGCCGTCCTTCTCGAGGGGGATGGAGGTGAACTTCACCCAGGGCCACTCGTTGCCGACGCCGAACCAGCCGTTCGTGTCGCCGAT
>JAJXTB010000123.1 GCA_021784205.1 Actinomycetes bacterium | reverse complement strand
TTTTACAACGAGGTCCGTCGCTACTCCAAGGTCGGCAACGTCAGTCCCGTCAGCTACGAACTATCGTTGTCGACTGCAGTCACGACTGCGGCATAGCAACCGTGTCCACTTTTCCTGGGGAACCTCACGGTACTTGCCACGGTTATTCACCAGTCCTGTGCGAGGACGGAGGCTAAGTGAAGTCACGCAAGTGGGACGATCACTAGTGTTTCACTGACTCCTGGCACAGTGAGGCACACCTTGGCACAGGTTGCCGGGGCCTGCAAAGCCCCGTACTCCGGTTCGAATCCGGACGCCGCCTCCAGGATGGACGAAATGCTGCCCCGGTACTTGCCACGGTAATTTCTTCGGGGCAGTTTCCGGTGAAACAGGCCCCTTCCGAGGCGCAGGTTCGAAGGTCAGTTCCGGGACGTTCATTCTGATATGGGCGGCGATCAGTTTTCGAGCGTCGTCGACACGATCGAGCTGCTGATCCGGGCCGCTCCAGGCTTATCCGAGCCCGCTCATTTCCGGGTCTGCGCAAGCGTGGAGAAGCTCGCCTCCCCATAATCCCGGCCGGTGTATGGCTTGTAGCCTCAGTTGGGTGGAGGAGACAGGACGGTCCGTCGACCCGATGGGTGAGCGCGCCTGTAGTCGAGACGCGCGAGCGCTGATCGCGGCATATCACGAGGAGCAACTGCAGTTGCTCCTGGAGCGGGTGAGGGAAGGTTTCGACAGGATGGATGCCGGAGAGATCGACGTGTTCGATCTCGACCAGCTCATCTACCATTACAAGCGCTCGGCGGCGGAGTTGTGGAAGTTCTGCGGGTCCTCGGGCGGGGCGTGGTTGCGAGCGGCGCAGACGTTGGCCCTCTTGCGCGAGGAGGGCGATGAGCCGGACTGGTGGGAAGCAGGATCTCCCCGGGGGCGGCGTGGCCGAGAAGACTGACAGCGGCGCGTACCGATGGGCGTTCAAGCCGCGGTTTCGCCGGCATGCTTTCGGTTGGAGATCCCAGCCTCCGATCCAGCGCATCAAGGAGGCGGTGAGCGAAATCAAAGTGGTGGCCCGCCGCGACCCGGTGCTGGCGGGCGAAGGCGCTGTGGTGCTGTTGGAGCGGTTATCGCCAGCGCTGGAGCACGTAGACGGTTCCTCTGGGGCCATTGGCACGGCGGTGAACAACGCGATCTCCATTCTCGTGCCGCTGATCGCCACGGCACCCGCAGACGCCAAGACTCGCGAACGTTGGCTGGAGCGGCTTTTTGC
Organism: Actinomycetes bacterium; assembly: GCA_021784205.1. The sequence continues at coordinate 5,742 of JAJXTB010000123.1, read as the reverse complement.
GGCTCACGAGGCCGACCGCATTCCCTACATCGAGACGCTGACCGACTATTGGGGGGAGTTGTGCGGGTCCCCCGAGGTGGCCTCGGCCTGGGCCGACGACCTGATCGGGATCACACGGATGGCCCGCAGCTCCGACCCGAACCTTCGAGGTCATTTCCATGGGACGGCCGCGTGCCTGAGTGCCCTCTACCGCGCCGAGCGCTACCAGGAGATCCTCGACATCCTGGCATCGGAGAGGATGTGGCACTACCGGCGATGGGCCGTAATGGCTCTGGCCGCGATGGGCCGTAAAGCTGAGGCGATCCAGTACGCGGAGTCGTGCCGCGACTCGTGGACGCCCGACAGGGAGGTCGATGCTGCCTGCGAGGAGATCCTGCTTTCCTCCGGCATGGTCGACGAGGCCTATGCCCGCTATGGACTGCGGGCCAACCGGGCCGGTACCTATCTGGCGACGTATCGGGCCGTGGCCAAGAAGTACCCCCTCAAGAAGCCCGCGGACGTCCTGGCTGACCTGGTGGCCACGACGCCCGGGCAGGAAGCCAAGTGGTTCGCCGCGGCGAAGGAAATCGGCCTGTACGACGAGGCGCTGGCTCTTGCCCAGAGCGGTCCCTGCGATCCGAGGACGCTCACCCGAGCCGCCCGGGATCTGGCCCAACGCCAACCTGAGTTTGCGGCGGCCGTGGGTCTGCTGGCCCTGGAGAGGCTGGCCCAGGGATACGGGTACGACATCACCGGCGCCGATGTGTGGGCCGCCTACCAGCACACGATGAAAGCAGCAGAACTCGCTGGCCGATCCGACGAAGTCCGCGACCGGATCAGGCAACTGGCCGCTGGCGAAGGCTCCGGTGGCTTCGTCGCCAGGGTCCTGGCCGCCGAACTCCACCGTTGAGACAGCGCGCCATCATCCATGTCGCCGGGCCCGAAGGAGCAGGCAAGACCATGTTCATCGAGACGGTCTTGCATCGGGTCGACCCGCCGATACTGGTGGCCCGCTGCCGCCGCGGCGACCGGCTCGGCGAAGCGGAAGAGACCTCACCTCGTACGGAGCCCGAGCTGCGCCGCTACCTCGACGCCGGCGCCGATGGAGTCGCACGGTTCGACTTCCCAGGCGGCGCCACCAGCCGCGACGACTTCTTCATGACTGACCTGATGGCCGAGTACTCCAGGGGCGTCGTTCTCGAAGGAGAGAGCCCGCTTTCCTCTGTCGATCTGGCAGTGTTCGTCGCCCCTGCGCCCCACCCGCGCGAGCGACTCTTCGTTCGCCGGTCCGCCTCCCGTTCTAATCAGCGCAAGCAAATCACCGACCTCGAGAAGCGGCTCGACGGCCCGACAGCCGTTGCCGAACTGATGGGACAACTGGTCGGGGAGCCCGTGGCCGCGATGTTGCGGGCTCGCCCCGACCTGATGGAGGCGGTCCGGGTTGAAATGTTGGAGAAGCTCGGCCAAGTTGGGCACTCTCTGGCGCCTTCGCCAAAGCGGTGGACGATCAGCGAGCGCTACGCCGGCATCGAGCGGGCACAACTCGTGATCGTGAATGTCCGCGATGAGGACGAGCGTCGGAGAGCCGACGATCTCCTGTCCGACTTGGTCAAGCTGCGCCAGGACAACGAGATCCTCTCGGACGTTCTCGGATACCGCAGCAACCGAATCCCCATCACCGCGGTCGCGGCCAACCTTGCCAACCCCGCTGACCCGGGCCTGAAGAAGGCCATCGCCAAGGTCCGGCGCGTCGTCCAGTCCAGATCCAACTAGCTGAGACGCCCGACTGAGAGGAACTGTTCGTGCAAGATGAGCGGAGCCGCAAAGACGCAACCCTCAGTGACAAGACCGCGCGCTAGGTGGTCGGGCCCGACGCAGGCATCGCGACCATCGCGTTGAGCTCACGCGAAGGGGCTCCAACGCCGCAGCACGGTGGTGAGCGTCTCAACGAGGCGCTCGAAACTGCGCTCGAGGTCAACCGGGAGTTCGAAACCGCCCTCGGCCTCTAATGACACGAAGCCGTGCAGGGCGGATCGGAAGGTGCGTATGGCGTCGATTGCGTCGTCGCCATGAAGCCCGAGGGGTTCGATCACCGCGGCGACGACGCTGACGACGCGATGACTCGCCGCCTCGTCCTCGACGTCACCGGGCAGTGGTGCTCGCTGCGCCGCTTGGTACCGGCCCGGATGCTTTCGAGCCCAGTCGCGGTACGCCCGGGCCATGGCCGCGATGGCGTCGCCCCGACTGCGTCCGATCGCCGCCCGACCGAGGACGTCGCCCAGTTCCGCCTTGGCCCGGATAGCGACGTGGTGCTCGAGTGCGCCCAGGCCATCGATGTGCTTGTACAGCGACGGTTGGCGCACGCCGAGCCGCCCGGCCAGCGCCGCCAGAGTGAGCTGCCGCAGCCCCCCGTCATCGATCATGCGCTCGGCTTCGACGATCACTCGCTCGGTCGTCAGTCCGGCCCTAGGCACGTCGGTCAAGTCCCGAGAGAAAGCGCAGCGTCGCCGCCACGGTCCGATCAGGTTGCTGGGACTGCGGGTAGTGACCGGCGTCGGGGACCATGACCACGTCGGCGTGCAACCGATCGCCGATCCACCGTGCCTCGGCGGCGGGATCGGGGAAGTCGGGATCCAGTTCGCCCATCACGACCATGGTGGGTGCGGCGACGCGTTCGAGGGACGCTTCGGCCGCGTCGTGGCGAAGCCGTGACGTGCGCGAGAATGCTCGGGCGTAGCCGGGCCGACGCAGTGAATCGACGACCGCGTCGCGATAGACCTCGAAGTCAGACGGGCGGCTTCCTGCGTAGAGCTTGGGAAGGTACGCCCGCCAGAATCGGGCGGCCCACGTCGGCGCCAGGGCGATCCGCTGCACGAGGCGTTGCCGTGCGCTCGACAGGGGTTCGCGTACGAAGGGTCCGATCAGCAAGAGTCCGCGGACCGACTCGGGCCGGTCGGCGGCGACTAGCGCGGCCGCCGCCGCGCCCATGGAATTGCCCACGATGACGGCCGGTCCCCCCAGCTCCTCGATCAGTGCGGCCACGTCGCCGGCCGTCTCGACGTCGCCATAGGTGGCGAAGGACGCATCACTGTCGCCATGTCCGCGAAGATCCATCACCGCCACTCGGTAGTGGTGGCCCCGCAGCGACGGAGCGAGATGGCGGTACGTCGCCCGCAGATCGCCCATGCCCGGTACCAGCACTACCAACGGTCCCGTACCGTCTACGTCATAGGCGATCCGGCCGTCGGGGCGATGGAGGTATGTGGTGGCCACCGGTCCGATCGTGTTCACAAGGCTAGTATATATAGCGAAATGGCTACTAGCAATAGCCACATGGTCGCAACCGGCGGGTTCGCTGCCCGCTGACCGAAGTGAGTAGGTGGCCGATGAGACGTCAGTCGGCTCGAGGCAGGTGGACAACGAGGGTGTCCCACGGATCAGACGCAGTTTGTCGCTGGGTCGTCGGCAGCAATGGGTCACCGATTGTGACGATGGTGTCTCCTAACGCGTAGTGCCGAGCCACGCTCGGGTGCTGGCGTTCGCTGGGGCGTGGCCGAACCGTACTACCAGTGAGTTCGAGCACGATTGAAGAAGTCTGAGCACCGATGCGTGGCTTAACATTCGTGTCGGAATCGAGTCGAGGTCACTGCGATGAGTGAAACGTTCAGCAAAGAGGAGCGAGCGGCAATGCGGGCGGCCGCAGCCGAGGCGAAGGCCGCAAAGGCGGGTGCCGACCTGGAGGCGGCGTGCCTCGCCGCCATCGGCGAGATGTCGGGCTCGGACAGAGAGCTCGCCGAGACCCTGCACGAACTCGTCAAGAAGCACACGACGCTTCGTGCGAAGACGTGGTATGGCATGCCCGCGTACACCAACGCCGAGGGAAAGGTGGTGGTGTTCTTCCAGAGCGCGGCCAAATTCAAGGTGCGCTACGCGACCATTGGCTTCCAGGAGGCCGCGAACCTCGACGAGGGGAACTTCTGGCCGAGCGGCTACGCCGTCACCAAACTCAGTGCGTCGGACAAGAAGCAGTTGGTGGCGTTGCTGAAGCGCGCCGTCGGCTGAGTGGCGCATTCGCGCGACGACGGTTCGATCGCCGCTCGTCGGTCGCGATTTCGTCGGCTTCGCGGCCGCTCGCCATCCGCGGTTGACGCCCAGACCGGCACGTCGTTGCGTCGTCGCTGATGACGGGGTCACGCCGTCGCCACGCCACGCCAGACTCGCGTGGCGTGACAGCGACTGCGATCGACTGCGACTCGACGGTCCTGAGAGGTTCTTATATAGCTTGTTGACGACGCAGTCGTGGACTACTACACCGGGGAGCTACGGCGCCTAGCAAGGGGGCAGGCATGCGTAGCGGTGGGCAAGTGCGTGTTGCAGGTGGTGCAGTCTTGCGCCGGCGCTCGGCGCAATACGGGGTGGTGGTCGTGGCGATGTGTTGCGCCATCGTCGGTGGTTCGCTCGTGGCGAGCGCCTCGAGGTCGCCGCGGGGATCGACCGGCGGACCGGCGAGACTGGTCGGTTTGAGTGGGCACGTCATCTCGATGAGCGTGTCGGGTGTGCGAGGCGTGGGCGTGACGAACGGCCCCGGAAACCTCGAGGCTCTGTCCTTCACCTGGGGCATAGCTACCCCGAAAGTCTGTGGCGGCTGTGGCCGGGCGGCGGGTCGACCTACCTACGAGAATCTCACAATCAAGCGCAGCATCGACGCCGCGAGCCCCGTTCTCTCACGTGACTGCGCCATGGGCAAACCCATCACGTCAGTCATCCTCTACGTGACGCCGACCAGTTCGGGTTCGGGCTCCCAAGACTCGTTGGCAATGACTTTCAAAGACGTCATCATCACCGACGACGACTGGAACGTCGTCACTGCGAATGACGAAACGCCGATCGAGACGCTCGCGATGTCCTACCGCAGTTACGCAATCACGTACAACCCGATGCCAGCCGCCACCACCACGACGACCACGACCACGACGACCAGTACCACAACGACTACGACCACGACGACGGTGCCACCGGTTACCTACGTGCCGACCACCACCAGCCCGACAGCGTTGGGCTAGGCATTCGAACCGTCCCAGCGCGCTGGCGACGTCAACGCGGTTCGACTAGCTACTGCACCGTGACCATCGTGCCCAGTGGCGTCTGCGGCCAGAGGGTTTGGGCATCGGCGAAGGGCATCTCAACGCAGCCGAGGCTCTGGGGCCAGCCGTAGCTGGAACGGATGAAGCCGTGCAGGGCGTCACCACCGTAGAAGTAGGAGACCCACGGGATGCCCGGGTCGCTGTAGTGCGTGCCGTTGGGGTTGGTGCCCGACATGGTCTGACTCGTGTAGCGAAGGTAGACGGCGTGGGTGCCGATCTCGGTGGGTGAGACGGCGATTCCGGTGTTCACGAGCGTGGTGAACGTCGAGTGTCCGTTCTGAAAGAGCGTCAGGTGTTGAGGCAACGCCTCTTGAACGTAGACCACGTTGTAGCTCGTCGGGTTGTACTGCCGGGCGAGCACCGCGCGGAGCAACGCGAGCCAGGTGGGTGTGTCCATATTGCCCGTGACGGGCATGTTGTGCACGTCCTGGAAGCGCATGAGGGCGCCCGTGAGAATGACGTTGACGGTGCCGAGCCGCCACTGCGAGCGAAACGCGGCGGGTAGGCCAGGAAAGCGCCAGACGTACCGGCCACTGCGCTGCGAAAGGGCAGCGGGCCAGCGTGCGATGCGACGGATCACCGTAGCCGGCTTGAGGGTGGTGGACGTCGCAACGGTCGT
>JAJXTB010000122.1 GCA_021784205.1 Actinomycetes bacterium | reverse complement strand
ACAGCTTCACGAGCTGCGCCTGGTTCTTCGCCGACCCCGGCGAGATCGAGACGGCGATCGTGCTGCGCTACGCGGCCGTCGCCATCGACGCGGTGCGCCGTCTCCTCGGCGAGGACGTCGAGGCGGCCTTCGTCGAGCGCCTCGCGCCGGTGCGCTCCACCAACCACGGCATCGCCGGCGAGGCTATCTGGCGCCGCGCCGTGGACCTGGCGCGCACGACCGACGAGCGCGTCGGGGCCGCCGCCGCGGCCGAGTTCGCGACCTGCGGGCTAGCGGCGCGCACCTCGCGCGGCCACTACGACCTCGCCGTCGCGCGAGACGACGACGTGCTGGTCGTCACGACCACGCATCGCCCGACGACCCGGCGGCGCACGGTCGAGTTCCGGGTGCGGCGCACCGGCCCCTTCGACTGGCGCGTCACGTACGGAAACGGGCGCGAGGGCGTGTTCACCACCGCTGACTTCGGCGAGGACGTCGTGGCGCGGCTCGCGATGTCCGCCCTGGGTGGCGAGGGCAGCGTCGACGTCGACCAGGCGCTCAGCCAGCTCGCGGCCCAGCTGCTCGCCCGACCCGCGACGCCCGAGGACGAGCGGGCCCTCGTCGCCCTCGCCGGGGCCGCGCGAGTCGTCTCGCCGATCGGGCAGGCCGCGGTCCGCCGGGCCCTGCTCGCGACTCTCGCGACCAGGGAGTCCAAGGGGTGGGGCGAGGAGCTCGTCGGGCTCGCCACGGTGCTCGACGGCGGGCCGGTCGGCGGCTGAATGGCCCCGAACCACTAGGTTTGTCCGGATGACTACGCGCTTTGACGGTTCTCGAGACGTGCGCCGGGCGACCGCCCGGCTCGCCCGGCGACTGCCCGAGCCCCTCGAGGACCTCGCGTGGATCTCGTACAACTACCTCTGGTCCTGGACGCCGCGTGGCGAGGACCTCTTCCGGCTGATCGACGACCACCGCTTCACGATGGCCGGCGAGAACCCCGTGCGCTTCCTCTCCAACCTGCCCGAGCGCGATCTGCTGCGCGCCTCGACGAGCCCCGAGATCCTCGAGGTGCTCGCCGGCGTCGCGCGCACGATGGAGGCCGAGCTCGCCCGGCCCACGACCGCGGTGCTCGACGGCGGGCCGGTCGCCTTCTTCTGCGCCGAGTTCGGCGTGCACCAGTCCCTGCCGGTGTACTCGGGCGGGCTCGGGGTGCTCGCGGGGGACTACCTCAAGGAGACCTCGGACCAAGCCCTCGACGTCGTCGGGATGGGCCTGCTCTACCGCCGGGGCTACGTGCACCAGCGCATGGACCTCACGGGCTGGCAGCACGAGTACTGGCTCGAGGCCAACACCGGCCAGCTGCCCGCGGCGCGCGTGCGCGGCGCCAACGGCCTGCCGATCAAGGTGCGCGTGCCGATCTGGGACGGCGACCTCGTCGCGCACGTCTGGCGCGTGAACGTCGGGCGCACGCCGCTCTACCTGCTCGACGCGGAGCTGCCCGAGAACAGCCCCCTCGAGCGGTGGGTGACCGCCCGGCTCTACGAGGGAAGCCACGACGTGCGCCTCGCGCAGTACGCGCTGCTCGGCATCGGCGGGGTGCGCGCGCTCGACGCGATGGGGATCACGCCGGGGCTCGTGCACCTCAACGAGGGCCACCCCGCCCTCGCCTCGCTCGAGATCGCCTCGCGCCTGCCGCGCGAGGACGGCACCCGCGACGAGCGCCTGGACGCGGTGCGCGAGCGCTTCGCCTTCACGACCCACACGCCGGTGCCCGCCGGCAACGAGACCTACACGCCCGACGAGTTCTTCTCGGTGCTCGGGCACACGATTGACTCGATGGGGCTCTCGCGCGAGCAGGTGAGCGCCGTGTCGCGCATCGACCCGACGTCACTCGACGAGCCGCTCGGCTTCTCACCCCTCGCGATCCGCAGCTCGCGCAGCACCAACGGCGTCTCGGCGCGCCACGGCGAGGTCGCCCGGGACATGTGGCAGCCGCTCTTTCCCGGCACGTCGGCCGCGGACGTGCCCATCACCTCGGTGACCAACGGCGTGCACCTGCCGACCTGGATGTCGCCAACGATGCGCGGGCTGCTCGACGGCTTCCTCGGGCCGGACTGGGAACGCCACGCGAACGATCCCGCGATGTGGGCCCACGTCGACGAGATCGCTGACGTCGACCTGTGGGCCGCGCGCACCGCTATGCGCCAGCGCCTGATCGACATGGTGCGCAGCCGCACCGTCGTCGACCGGCTCGCGCGCGGCGAGGACGTCGACTTCGCGGCCTCGGCGGAGAGCGCCTTCGACCCGGCCTACCTGACGATCGGCTTCGCCCGGCGCCTCGCGACCTACAAGCGACTCGACCTGCTCTTTCACGACACCGAGCGCCTGGCTACGATCATCGACCACGAGCAGGGCGCGCAGTTCGTCATCGCCGGCAAGGCGCACCCGAACGACGACGGCGCGAAGACCGTCGCGCGCAACGTCTTCACGCTGAATCGCAGCCTCGACCTGCCCAACACCGTGGTCTTCCTCGAGGACTACGACATGACCGTGGCGCCGAGCCTCGTCGCCGGCTGTGACGTCTGGCTCAACCTGCCCCGGCCCCCGATGGAAGCGAGCGGCACGAGCGGCATGAAGGCGGCCATGAACGGCTGTCTCAACCTGAGCGTGCTCGACGGCTGGTGGAGCGAGGGCTACAACGGCCAGAACGGCTGGGCGATCGACGGCACGACGCTCGAGGACCCGGCGGCCCAGGACGAGCGCGACGCGACGGCGCTGTACGACTTGCTCGAGCACGAGGTGCGCCCCACGTTCTTCGCGCGCGACGCCAACGGGATCCCCGTGGCGTGGATCGCGATGATCCGCGCGTCGCTGCGCAGCCTCGCGCCGACCTACAGCACGGCGCGGATGCTCGCCGACTACCGCGAGCGAATCTACAGCCCGACGCGGTGACGCGAGTTAGGCCCGGGGCGCGAATGCGTACTCGGGGCGCTGGCCGGCCTTGATCTCCTCGCGCACGAGGAACTGGGCGAGCGGCAGGTCCTCGGCGTGGGTGACTCCGATGCAGCGCGAGCTCGTCAGCAGGGCGTCCACGACCATCGCGTGGTTCGCCATCGCGTCGGCGACGAAGGTCGGTAGCAGCACCTCGGGGTCGCCGTCGCGATACGCGGCCATCGCGGCGTGCATCAGCGGCCAGACCGCGGGCTGGAAGCCCCAGAGGTTCATCGAGACCCGCATCGACGGGTCGAGGTAGTAGGGCGAGAGGTCGTCGTCGGCACAGAGCCCCTCGGGCGTGAAGTGGACGTTGCGCCGCTCGACGATCTTCACGAGTCGGCCGCCCTCGATCTCGCAGGTCCCGCGCGACACGGGCAGGTCGCCCACGAGGGAGTTCTCGAGTTCGTAGGCGACCAGGCAGTTGTTCGGACTCGACGACAGGTGCGCACAGAGCGACGCGAAGGCGTCACGGCCGTAGAGGTCGTCGGCGTTCGAGACGGCGAAGGGCGTCGCTGGATCGATCAGGGGTTCGGCTGTCAGCACGGCGTCGACGGTGCCGCGCAGCTTGTCCTGGAAGGCGAAGGAGACCCGGTGGTCCTCGGGCCAGAACTTTGCCACGTGGGCCTGGATCGTGGGGCCGGTGTCGTGGTTGATCACGACCACGATCTCGTCGAAGCCCCCGGCAATGGCGTCGGCGGCGATCATGTCGATGACACCCTCGCCGTGACGGCCGATCGGGGCGAGCTGCTTCAGGCCGCCGTAGCGGCGGGCTCGCCCTGCACCCAGAATCACGAGGGTCGGCCCGCTCACGCTCCCACGGTAGCCAGTGCGGTTGGGTGCGTCAACGACGCGCCCACGCGCGATCGCCCGCCGGTAACCTCACCCCGGCTTTCGCCCCCAGGCCGAGACGAGCGGCGACGTGGCGAGGTCGAGCTCACCGGCCACGACCGCGCGAAGGTGCCGCTCGATCTCCTCGGTGGTCGCGAGGCCGTGGCCGATGAGCCGTTCGCGGATCTGCTCGATGGTCGCGCGTTCGAGCTCGTTACACGCCGGTCCGCCCATTGGGAAGTAGGCGTCGGACTGCACCTCGACGAGGCCGGCTGAGCGCAGGAGCCGCGCCAGCCGGCGCCCCAAGGCGAGGTCGACACCGCGCTCGGCCAGCAGCGTGCGAAAGCCGTGCTTCAGCTGGTTGGCCAGGCGCTCGGCGTCACCCGCTTCGTCGGGGCAGACGAGCGGCTGCAGGCCGGGGTCGGCCTCTTCCACGAGCAGCCAGCCGCCCGGGGCCAGCGCTTCGATCATCGTCGCGAGGGCCCGCTCGCGATTGGCGACGTGCACGAGGACCAGGCGGGCGTGCACGAGGTCGAACCCGAGGTCGGGTGCCGGGTCGAAACCGATGTCGTGGCGCAGGACGTCGAGTCGCGAGTCCCCCGAGCCCAGCCAGGTGGTGTCGATGTCGGTCGCGAGCACCGGCTGGCCGGTGCGCGAGGCGATCCAGACGGGCAGGCTCGGTCCGCCGGCTCCGACCTCCCAGACGCGCCAGCCATCGCCAAGGCCGATCGCGTCGAGGTGACGAGCGGTCGTCGGGTTGAAGAGCGCCGCGAGGGCGTCAAATCGCTCCCCGGCCTCGGGCTGCTGGTTGTCGAGCAGGTACTCGTCACTGGCCACTCGTCGATCCTAGAGAGGGCCGGCCGGCCGCTCGGCTGCGTCGCGCCGGTTGGATGCTCGCACGATCGGCGAATCGCCGTCGTGGGACAAGGCCAACCACGGTTGCTGAGCGAGCGGCTTGTGACGTCACCCCTGGCGCGCCTTGGGGATCGGGACCAGCCGGGTGACGTCACGCTCGCTTCGTGCCGCGACGCGCAGCAGGTGCGCGCACCGGGTCGAGCCCGTCGAGCAGCAGGCGCAGGTAGCGCCGCCACAACGCGGCGTCGGTGGACTCGGTGATCTCGATCACGTCGGCGAGCATCGCCACGACCACGGCGAGATCCGATTCCTCGAGATCGGCGCGGACCGCGCCGGCGGCCTTGGCCCGCGCGAGCAGCGCCGCGATGGCGGGGCGAAGCGCCCGGCGCGCCGCGAGCATGTCGGCGCACCGTTCCGGCACGCCGCTGATCAGGTCGCCCCGGCCGTGGTCGTCCGCCATTGACTGACCCATCGCCCCGAGCTCGTGCTCGAGCCCCGCCACGGGGTCCTCGTGACGCGCCGCGATCGTGACGACGTCGGCCATCGTGGCGCGCGGGTCGTCGAACCGGTGATGCGGGAGCGCCTCGTCGCCTCAAACGCGGTGCTAGATCGTGCCGACACCGCAGCCGGGCTCGGGGGCCACGACCTCCATGGCGAAATCTGCCCACTGGCGGGCCAGCACGCGCCAGTTGACCCCGTGGATCCGCTCGAGGTTGACTGGGGCGTCACGACGCAGCGGCCTCGACGTCGAACGCGTTACGACGGGCACGCGAGCGAGAAGCGGAATGTTTACTTCCACTTCCCACTACAGTGGCCGTCACCGACGGAAAGGACTCCCGTGACTCCGCACCAGGCCCACGAGCACCATCACGCGCGCCGCTGGGCGATCCTGGCCTTCCTCGGTCTCGCCCAGCTCATGGTGGTGCTCGACGCGACGGTCGTCAACATCGCCATGCCCACGATCCAGCACGCCCTCAACTTCTCCAACGCGGATCGCCAGTGGATCATCACCGCCTACTCGCTCGCCTTCGGGTCGCTGCTCTTCCTCGGCGGACGCCTGAGCGACGTCCTGGGGCGAAAGGCGACCCTGATCGTGGGACTCACGGGGTTCGCGGTCGCCTCGGCAATCGGCGGCGCCTCGACGAGCTTCACGATGCTCATCATCGCCCGCGCCATTCAGGGCGCCTTCGGTGCGGTCCTCGCGCCCGCCGCACTGGCGATGCTCTCGACGATCTTCACCGACGCCAAGGAACGGGCCACCGCCTTCTCGGTCTACGGCGCCATCGCCAGCTCGGGCGCGGCGCTCGGACTGCTGCTGGGCGGGTTCCTCACCCAGTACGCGTCGTGGCGCTGGACCCTCTTCGTCAACCTGATCTTCGCGGCGGTGACCCTGGCGGGCACGCTCATCTTGCTCGTGCACTCGCGCTCTGAACATCACGGCTCGCTCGATCTGCCGAGCACGTTGCTCGTCTCGGCCGGCCTCTTCGGCGTCGTCTACGGACTCTCGGACGCCGCGAACCGAGCCGTCAACGCCTTCACCAACCACACCTCGGTGCCGACTCTGGCGGCCGCCTTCACCAACGCCTCGACGCTGGTGCCGCTGCTTCTTGGTGTGGCACTCGTCGGCGTGTTCGTCTGGCGCCAGCGCCGCATGGCGCACCCCATGCTGCCGCTCAGCGTCGTGACCGACCGGACCCGCGGCGGCGCGTTCCTGTCGATCTTCCTCTCGGCGATCGGCATGTTCGCCGTGTTCCTCTTTCTCACCTACTACCTGCAGGACACGCTCGGCTTCTCGCCGGTGGCCGCGGGCGTCGCATTCTTGCCCATGCCCGCGGTGATCGCGGTCGTGGCGATCGTGACCTCGACGCGCCTGCTGCCCAAGGTCGGCCCGCGCCCGCTCATGAGCTTGGGGATGGTGATCTCGGCGCTCGGGATGTTCTACTTCACCTACCTGTCGACCCAGGGCCACTACGTCTCGCACGTGCTGCCGGGCCTGGTCGTCACGGCGCTCGGAATGGGCCTCATTTTCGCGCCCGCGATGAACGTGGCGACCTACCGCGTGAACCCCAACGACGCCGGAGTCGCCTCGGCCACGGTGAATGTCGCCCAGCAGATTGGTGGCTCGATCGGCACGGCGCTGCTCAATACCGTCGCGGTCTCTACGACCGCGTCGATGATCGCGAGCCACGCGGCGGCGACGCCCGCCTTCGCGGCGCGAGCCCTGGTCCACGGCTACACCACGTCGTTCTGGTGGGCGATGGCGATCTTCCTCGTCGGCGGCCTCGTCGCGATCACCGTGCTGCCCAAGGGTCGACTCGCACCCCAGTCGCCGAGCGTCGACGCCGTGGTGGTCTGACGGGTCGGCGCCGTA
>JAJXTB010000121.1 GCA_021784205.1 Actinomycetes bacterium | reverse complement strand
CCACACGTGTCTTTGGGCGACTTCTGACCCAAAGGAAACGAAATGGACACGACCAACGACAACTCCCTCGAGAACCTCGAGGCTTTCGGAACGGCACTGCGCGACAAGGCCGAGGAGAAGGAGGACATCTCTTGTCTCCTTCCGTTCACGACACGGAGCGTGTTGATGGCGGCGGCGAACCTGAAGAACCAGCCGACCCTGGCCGAAGGCTTTGCGATCATCACGAGCTACTGGCACGCTCTAGACGAACTCGCTCTATCCACCCAAGGGCGCTTCGCCGAGATACTGGCACAAGCCACGCGACGCGCCGAGCGCCTAGGCATCAAGCACTGGGGACCGGACTTCGACCAGGTCGTCTGCGAGGCGTTCGTCCACTCGCGAACGAGCAACGCCGAAGAGCCGTCCATCAGCACGCTGCACCTGCGCCGCTCGTCGCTCCGCGCCGGCTTCTCCACGCTGCACCGCATCGGCCTGATCGCCAAGGACCCCACACGGGGCATCATCCTTCCGACCCGCTCGCAGTTGGCCACGCGGGCGGCGACCGACGATGAGATTGCCCTCCTCGAGATGCACGCCCTGGCCTCACGGGCCAGCCGACAGCCGATGATCTTGGCGCTCGCCGAAGCCACGGGACTGACCGCGGAGATTCCCTTCGTGACCTTCGAGCACCTCGATGACCTCGACAACCCGACCACCGTCGAGTTTTGCGGAACTCCATGGGTAAATGCTCGCGTAGCGACACTGTCGACCTTTGGAAAGCGCGCCCTGCGCGGCCGAATCAAGGTTCTCCGCCGCGACGGCACCCTACGCAAGAATGAGTCGATCGTCTACGCCGGGGCCAAGAAGCGCGGCGACGTGAGCCCGACGGCATCCATGTGCCAATCGATCAGCGAGGTCTTCCGTCGCGCCGGTCTTCATCAGGAGCGCGACCTGCGCCCCGCCTCCGTCGCCTTCTGGGCCGGTCGCCAGGTATTCGAGGCCGCCCCGGTGCGGCAACTCGAAGCCGCGGCCCAAGCGATGGGATTGAAGAGCCTCGACATGACCGCCCAGAAGATCGACTACTCCTGGAACAAGCAGTGAGCGCGCGCTACCGCCCCCGCCCTCTGCTCGGCGCCCGAACGGCGACGTTGAGCCACCTCGAGATGGCGATCATCATGCTCTATAACCCGCACTTCCACCAGGTCGCCGTCTCGTTGACCTACGCGAAGGATGACGCGACCGTCATTGGCCACCGCGACAACGACTACCCCAAGGCGATCGTCCTGCTAATCGGCGTCATGTCGCGGGTGTGTCACAGCCTGCCCAGGGCCGAAGCTATGTTTCGCACACCCGACACGTGGCAGGCGATTCGCAAGCACTGGCGCCTCGCGAAGCAGTTTGGCGTCTTTGGTGACGACCAACCCGATGAGCTGCCTAAGAAGCCCGTCAGCGCTGCTCAGTGGCGCTACATGGTTGAGCGGATTAAGGACCTGCCGATCCGATTCGAGACCTTCACCTCTGCCTTCACCGAGTCGGCGATAGACCAGGCATTGGAGTTCGGTTACTTCCAGGAAGGTTCGCTCTCCAACCCGGCCCTCACGTCATCGCTGTTCAGCGACGGTACCGAGATCAGGTCGCAGTACCGCTCGTACGTCGCCATGGTGAAGGACCCCGCCGATGAGAACCGAATGCGGCTCGCAGCGGTCGAACCAGGTTCTGACGACAAGCCCCGTGCTTGGTTGGTCGAGGCCGAAGGGAAGTGGACAGCCGTCGACCCCGACACCGGCGAGGTGAAGAAGAAGATCCCCGTGGACGTCGAGGCTCTGGCCAGCGGCAAGTACGGTCCAACTCAAGCCGCCTACAACGTCGTTCCGCTCAGCGTTCGCAGCAGTGAACCCAACAGCCGCGTCACCCTCGGGATCGACATGGACTTCAAGGACAGCGAAGAGGCCAAGACCACTCTTCGGCTCGTTAAGCGCGTCATGGAAGGACGCTTGCAAGGCAAGGTCCAGTGCATGATCACCGACTTGATCTTGCGCGGGGTCCACCACGCTGCGCTCTACAAGGAACACGGCATCATCACGGTCAACAAAGTCGCTGCCGCGGCAGCCAAGGACGAAGGGTATCGCGACGTGCTCAACGCCAAGGGCAAGCGAATCAAGACCTATCCCGTCCGCCGCGTCACTCATCATCGAGGTGACGGCGCTCCGTGTCACCACCTGCTCGAGTCCCATGACGGCACCCTCGTGGAAGTTGACTGGGACCAAGACGGGTCCAACATGGTGGTCGTCGGCACGCCGAAACGGCTACAGGTGAAGCGGTTGAACGAGATGACTGCCCAAGGGTCCCACTACCGCGTCAGTGTCGGCTACACCATCACGTGCCATCACGGCGACTTCGAGGTGTGGATCTCCCCGCACTACGAGAAGGGAGACGACGGCCGCAAGATCGCCGAGAACTTCCGTGTGTTCCCTGAAGGTGACGACGTGTTCAAGGCGCTCTACGGAGCCGGTCGCAACACGTCAGAGGGCGGGAACGCTCACCACAAGGCGACTTACCCCCACAAGCGTGCTCAGGCGGTCGGACGTATCCCCATCCTGCTCGACGTGCACCTCTACTTCATCTACGACAATGCAAAGTCGTGGTACTTCCAAACGGGTTGGAAGGTCGTGGATCGATTCCTTCACGGCGGAGAGACCGAGCTCACGGATCCGGCGCTCGAACTGGCGAGCTGAGCCCAACTCGCCTCGCGGAGAAATCCCTAGGGAACTTTTAGTGCGGCGATCTCGTGACCGATTGCGTGGCGAGATCGCCGCTCTTGGCGTCTCGACAAGAAATCACTGGCAATCAGCCTCGGCTAACCTAAGTGGTCCGGGGGTCGAGGAATTCTCAATGCATTTCGCCATCCGCCCCGCGTGACCCTTCGCGGATAGTTCCGCGCGAAAGTCGTCTCTCAGTCTACGCGCCGGCGGCGTTGAGCACTGAAGTACCACCACGTCGACATGACGAGGGCGTCTCATCCGACGCGAGCTCGATACGTTTGCCACTGGACTCCGCCGTCGGCAGTGTGGACGATCAGATTCGACGAC
Source organism: Actinomycetes bacterium (assembly GCA_021784205.1). The sequence continues at coordinate 4,164 of JAJXTB010000121.1, read as the reverse complement.
GACGTCAACCCCAAACCCTCGCGAGAACCGAAGAACTGAATGCTCACCACTCCATCACCCGAGTCCGACACTGCCCCGCTTATCGACGTCCACGTCCGTCCCCCGTTGTGACTGACGCGAAGCGGACTTCTCATGCCCGACTCGATGAGGAGTCCAGCGCTCGGAGCACTCAAGACGCCGAGATAGCCAACGCTAAGTGGGCCGCTACATGATGGCTGCGATCTGAGGCACCCAGTCACGAACGTCCACGTTCGCCCTTGGTTCGTCGAGCGCACGACTGACTTTTCTTGGCTGCCAGTATTCGGCCCGCCTGCGCAAACCGCCGTCCAGACGCCCGACGGTGACACCGCCATCATTTCGCTCATCGTCGGGATGGCACAGGTGATGTCACGCCGCACCCATGAACGTCCGGCGTTGTTGGTCACCCAGGTTTGGACTCGACCACTTCTCACGGAACCAGTCACCCACGGCGCTATCGAATACACGCCACGCCGTTGGTCGAGGCGAGTGAGGATTGTTTGGCCCGCGGCGGGTGCGGCCCCCGCGGCCGGGAACGCCGAGGAAGTTCCAGGCAGAGCAGCCGGACCAGACCACGTGCGCCCTCCGTCAGAGGACTGCTGCATCTTCAGTGGGCACGTTGCATTGCGCGCAACTTCTTGTGGCGTGCACAGCGCCTCGATCATCCACACGGAACGTCCAATGGTCGAGATGTCCACAACTCGACCACTGGTTCGCACGCGCGACCACATGGTGCCGGCGTCATGGCTCTCGTAGAGATTGGGACCGTAGAAGAAGCCATCGCCGGCACCATCGAAGGTGAGAGCGGTGGCGCCTCCAGCGTGCGCGCAGTTCCAAGTGCCAATCCTTGTGAAGTTCCGAAAGCGACGACCACCATCGCTTGTGCGTCCGATGTAGTCAGTGCAAGCCAACGACGTACCGCTAGCCGCCGTGATCGTCTGGACCACGGCGCCGTAGCCGTTAGCCGGCGAAGAGAACCAGATCGACGTCAGATATCGCGACGTCGACGCGCCCGCTCCACCCATGGACGCAATAAAGGTCACGGCGATGATCAGTGACGCCGCTACGACAACTCGAGATCTCAAGCGCCTCCCTGCTCATGCACGGTTGCACTGTTCGAAGTTCTAACACGAAATTTCGAAACGAACGAACACTTCGGGGTCTTGCATGTCCACTCCAATTGCAACGAACGTTCCGAACTCCAAACTATGACGTTCCATAAGGCAAAGGACCCGGCATCCCGAACCGTCTTAGCAGTCCCGGTCACAACTGATTCGCGGAAGTTCCGGTGCCGTAGGGACGATGCTGATATCGGCATCCGCCATTCGATCTTGAACGACTGTGAGGATTTAACCGTGCGACCTGTGAACCTCTTCATCGCCAACGCCGGCGGGACGCTTGATTTCCTTGTCGACGACATAAACGAGGCCTTCCAGGCGGCAGTCACGCCCGCGAAGGAGTTGCTCGGCTTAGAGGGCGTGGATGTGCTCGTTATTGACGCTCCCGACGATGTCATCCCCGAGTGGGGAGTAGGCGGATACACCTACGGACCTCACGCCATCCTCGTAGCCCTCGAACCTTCGGCGACGGTAGATCGCCACCACATCGAGAGAACACTCGTTCACGAGTTTCACCACACGATGCGTTGGCGCGGGCAAGGCTGCGGTGGGAGCCTCGGACAGATGTTGGTCAGTGAAGGAATGGCCGAACTCTTCGAGGAACAGGTGCTCGGCGAAGCCCCGTTCTTCAGTCGTGTCAGCATCACCGACGACGAGATTGCTGCAGCTCGTGCAGTGTTGTACGAACCCGTGTTCAACCAGAAGAAGTGGTTCTTTGGAGCCGATGGCATTACCTTTTCCTTCGGATACGCCTACGGGTACCAAGTATGTAGGGCCTACGCCAATGCGACAGGCAAGTCTGCGTCGGAGCTCATCGGAGTGTCTTCAAGAGAAGTACTCGAAGTCGGTATCCAGTAGAAATTAGGGTCGCTGGTAGCGGCTCAATGAGCCGAGTCTTCCCGAATCGCCTTCTTAGCAAGTTGAGTCCCAACGAGTGGTGTACGAGCCAGTGGGCGCTGCTGTCGGTTTAGTTGACGGTTGCCTTCCGTAGTCTCACGTCGCGACATTTCATCTCGCGACGTGATCGGTGGGGTCTGCTTCGGAGCGTTGTCCTGGACTAATTCGCGGTGCGTGAGTGGGGGTAGTGGCGGCCAGGGTCGTCAACCGGTAGAAGAGCAGTCCTTGATCTCGCGAGTAGCGCCGGTTGAACCTGAAGGTGAGCTCGACGAGATTGACCTCCGGGCGGTCCTCGCCGATTGATCCCTGAAGGGCGTCAAGTGTCAAGCGCTCGAGAAGCGAAGCAGCGCGATGGAGGCCGAGAAGGACCTCGTGATCCTCGCTGTCCGAGCCCGAGGTGATGTGGCGTTGATAAGTGTAGAGACGGATTGTCGCCACTTCCTGCCTCCGTCAGTGGAAACGATGAGGAATGACCTTGATGGAGAGATCAGGACAATGGCCGCACCAAGACGTGGCGATGCGAACGTCACGAGTTGAATGGCTGCCGTCTGCGGACTTGCCGTGTACACCGATGTCCACGTCCTTCCGCCATCGCTCGTCGCGAAGAGATGCTCGGGTGACGTCTGACCCTTGTTAATTGACTTGGCAACGAAGATGGCGCCTGGAGAGGGCGACGCGGGGAGACCGGGAACCTGGTTGATCCACATGGTCGGAATTCCGACCCCGATCTGGTGGGTTGGAGTGAAGGTCAACCCACCATCGTGTGAGGTGAAGATCCACGTCGTACTCATCTTCAGTTTTTTCGGTGTGCCGGGTGTGACGTCTCCGCCGAACCCGCCAATTGTGCAGACATCGACGAGTGAGGTTGGCGAATACGCAACGGGAACCGCGAAGTTACCGCCGACAGTGGCACACGGGCCGGCCCACTTCACCCACTGACCCAAATTCGTCAGGCGTGCGGCGCCGGTGACACCGCGGTCATTGCCAACCATCAACCAGCCACTGGTGCCCTTGAACACGAGAGCGCCCTCCATCGAAGTTCCCCCGGCGGCCGAGGTCAGTGTGGGCGTGTGGACACGACGCCAGGAATCGGTCGTTATCGGAGACCGCCAGAGTCCGAAAGTTTGATCCGTGTTCCACCCGATTGTGTAGACCCGGCCATGGCTCGCGCCCACCGAGAGGACGGCGAATCTCAATCCGAGTGACGTTAGGGAGATTCGATGCCACGTGCGCCCTGCGTCGTGGGTTGACCACAGCACCGCGTTAGTGGTGCCGTTGGTGTTCCCGCTCGGCACGAAGCCGTAGATCCACCCGTTCTCTGCGTTGGCGAAGTAGATGGTCGTTTGGGCGAAGGGGTCAAGGTCGGGAGTCGTTGTGCGCATGACTCTCTGTAGCGAGTTCGGAACGGCGGTGGTGGTCCACGTCTGGCCGGCATTCGAGGTGTGCTCGACGCGAACACACGCATCGGGTCCGCAGTGGTAGGTGGCTAACATCCAGCCCTCGCCGGAGGGCAGGAATGACACCGATACCGGTGACATCGGAGCTGGTGTCGTGGACCCGGCCAAGGGCGCCCCCACCAGCGGGGTGAGCATGGTGAACGAAGTGGCCACCGTCACCGCGATCCGGCGCAACGCGCGCGACCCACTTGCCCGGCCACGATCGGGCGAGCACGACGTCGTACCGCCAATCACTTCTTGTCTCCAATCCAGCAATGGCGGCGATATGTGATTCTCCGACGATGTACGCAGGTGCCAAGCGGCCACGTGTAGAGGTGTACCACAGGGTCAGTATCGCACTGTTGTCAATTCGCATTGACCACGCGTAATCGCCGGTTGAGTTCGGCAGCAAGGCGAGACAGAGGTCTCCAATAGTGGACTTATGGCCAGGGCGCGACATTAGGTTACTCAACTTTTAGCAACACGGGGTTTCACCTTGCTGCCGAAGTCACCTCTTGTTCTGACGCAGGTAAAATAGGCCGTATAGATAGAATCCAATTCCCCCGGTTGCCAATATGGTCTTTACCACATCCATAGCAGCGCCGTGAAGAACATTCGTCCATCGCAGGACAAGTTGTGCCATCAAGAAGGCGCTACCGATCCCAATGCCAGTCCTTGCCCGAGCCTGTAGCAAG
>JAJXTB010000120.1 GCA_021784205.1 Actinomycetes bacterium | reverse complement strand
GTCATCCTCCTTGGTGTTGGTTGGTCCTAACTCCAAGGAGGATGGCACTTCAACGACATCAATTGAACAATGGCGACCTACATATCAGCCCGTACGCGGAGCGACATATCAGGGTGTACGCGGACAGTTGCCACCGGTTGCTCCGGTGCTCGGGGTGCTCGGACGGATCCGCTTGGCCCGCGACTACTACTTGCGCGTGGCCTCGAATGACTACTCGGCGCACCCGAGTGCCATCGGCAGCTTCGTCGACGTCTCCTACGACCTCGAGACGGTGCGCTTTCACGCGCTGGGCAAGTGCGTGGGCGCGCACCCGCGCAGCTGGGCCCGCGCCCAGACGATCACCGATCCGAGTCACGTCGTGGCCGCACGAGAGCTGCGCGCGCTCTTTCAGGCGCCGCGGCCAGCGAGCAGCGACGACTGGCACCGCGACCTGGCCGACTACGACGAGTTCTTCCAGGTGGCATTGTGAGCACCGCCAAGGAGACCCAGGGTCAGATCGACTATCTCTCGCGGGCCCTGAAGGCGCCGCGCATTCGCGACGTCGCGAGACGCCTGGCCGAGAACGCCCGTGACGCCGACTGGTCTTACGAGGACTACCTGGCGGCCGTGCTCTCGGCCGAGGTCTCCTCGCGCGAGGCGTCCGGCACCGAGCAGCGCATCCGAGCGGCGTCCCTACCCACCCGCAAGTCCCTGGAGGAGTTCAACTGTGACTACCAGCCCTCGTTGTCGCGTCAGTTGCTGGCGCACCTGGCGACGGGCACTTACCTCGCTGAGGGCTCCAACATCGTGCTGCTCGGTCCACCGGGCACCGGCAAGACGCACCTGGCGATCGGTCTGGGGATCCGCGCCGCGTCCCAGGGACATCGTGTGCTCTTCGCCTCGGCGATCGAGTGGGTGATGCGACTGCAAAAGGCCCACACTCAGGGACGCCTAAGCGACGAGCTCGCGCGCCTTCGCCGCTACGCGTTGCTCATCGTCGACGAGGTCGGCTACATCCCCTTCGAGCAGGAAGCAGCCAACCTCTTCTTCCAACTGGTCTCCTCGCGCTACGAGCACGTCTCCCTGATCCTGACGTCGAACCTGCCCTTTGCGAGGTGGGGTGAGGTCTTTGGCGACCAAGTCGTGGCCGCCGCGATGATCGACCGCATCGTCCACCACGCCGAGGTGATCACCTTGAAGGGCTCCAGCTATCGGCTGCGCGACTCTGGGCTCACCAATCTCCCGTCGGTGACACTCGGAGCTGTGGAAGAATGAGGACAACGGACTGGCTCACTTTTCGGTGAGCGTTTTGGCTCAGTTTTCGAAGAGCGTTGACACTAGGGTCGAAAGTCACACGTTGGCCGAATCACGTGCCACTTGACATTCTTACGACCGCAAGCGCTGGAGAACTCGCCTCGAACTCACCAACGCCATCTTCGATTACATCAAGGTGGTCTACAATCGCCAACATCGGCACTCGTCTCTCGACTACGTCTCGCCCGTCGAGTTCGAGCTGTCGCTGACGCACCAGACTGCCTAATTTCGATAAGCAAGGTGGAAAAGAACCCTGGGGCAGGTCAGGATGCCAAGAAGAGCCGGTCGCAGACCCGAAAAATCATTTAAGAAACCGGTTTGCAAGGCTCACCTAGGAAGGACGCTAGTACGGCGTTCACCAGGATGTTGAGATGGAACAGAGCCACTCCACAAATGTTGACCAGTACGAAATCAGACGATTGGGCCCAACAACACGGCCACTCCTCGTTGACAACGATACTCTCTCGGTCTTATGTTCAAGGCTAGCAAGGGCAACTAGGAGGGGACAAGTGAACCGAGTTATACGTGTTTTTTTTGTTGCGGTGATGTCCGGGACTTTGATAGTGGGTTTGTCCGGTGTAGCGCTAGCCAGTTCCCCGCAAATGCCGAGCCCACCAGGCACCAGTAGAATGCCTGTAAACAGCACTGCAACTGCACCATTCAACGGTCCCGACTGGGCGTGGGTGCAGCAATATGGCTCAGGTGGCAACGGTTACGCTGTATATGGCGATTACTGGGCATACGACGTGGGCACATTTACATTGTCCCAGACAGTCTTTACCGAGCGCGGTACGTTCACCGCTTACGAAGACCCAGTTACTGGTGCACTGCTGGCGCGCCCTGTACATGGCAACTTCGAAGGCACAATAACTTACGGCGTACCGGGCTGCGGTCCAGACTGTATGGCTAGCGGCACCATAACATATACGGTTCCCGGGACAGACTGGGTTTTCATCGAAAGTATGCCCCTTGGCGTTTATTCGCAGAGCGAAAACGAACCACTTCCGTAAAACAGTTGGTTCATCAATTGCCCGACCCCGACCATAGTCGTCGGGGTCGGGCAATTGATTTGAGCGCTACAAACATTCTCACGTAATTTTCATATCGATTGAAATAGGGCCGAACCCGGTGGTGTCCATACATTCGAGGATAAGCATTTGAGAGCTATGAACCGCTCAGGGTTGCAAACGCCAATTCAGCGGTGTGGATTGATCGCAAGTGCTTAGCGGCACATCTGCTGCTCAGTTTGCGACAATTGCGATCTTCAGTTACGTGTTTATCAATTCCGCGCAGGAATTCTCGCGACAACATAACATATGGTCGAAGTGCCAGCGGGCGCCGCACATCAGAGGTCGTGAGTGTTGCGCGCGTCGTCCATACTGGACATGAAGACTGCTCCCTCTTACAATGCGAGGTCATGACAGCGCTGACGCCGTATATCCACTTTCCGGGCAATGCTCGCGAAGCACTAACTTTCTACGGCGACGTATTTGGTTGTTCCGTTCAGTTGCACACGTTCAAGGAGTTCCACCGAACCGATGGCGCGGCGGATGCTATTGCGCACGGATTTCTGACGAACGGCCCGGTGTCTCTCTTCGGCGCCGACGTATCGGGCGATACCCGACCTGTTCATGCCGAAGGAATGATGCTCTCGTTGTTGGGTACCGCAGCTCCAACAGTGCTAACGGAGTGGTTCTCGAGGCTTTCGGAAGGTGGTCAAATCATTGACGACTTGCAGGTTCGACCCTGGGGAGATTCGGACGGACAGGTAATTGACAAGTATGGCTTGCACTGGCTCATCGGCTTCGAGAACAACGCCCGGGGCTGACACCGCTTCAATCCATGTCTAGCAACCGCTTACAGTAGGTGCAAAGAGTGAATGGCTCACTGGCAGGAGATTTCCTTCGCCATTGTTTCGCCATGAATCGGTCGAATCACGGAAATGGCGTCCGCTGCGCTGGCGTGTGGCGTAAGTCATACAGGGAGGGCAGTTGTCAACTTGAAGACCACCTTCGCGTACGCCGCAGTTAGTCAGTATCATTGAGTCTTGAAGTTTCGCGGTGATTCGATTGGACCGGCCGGATCAAATCAAAATAATTGTCGCCCCCGATCCATGCAGCCGCAATTTCAGTTGCATCGCGATCCAATAGTCGAATGGTTGACCCATTGTTACCAGTGCGCTCGACGTCTCTCCTGATGGCCTCCGTCTAATGCGATGGGGCCCGACGACACCAATACTGAACGAGTCAACTGGCATGTTTTCATTGCGCATATCGCAACGCCTCTGTACCATTGGCTCGATGTAGTGGAGGTCGTCATGATGACAGTTCACGAAATGCTTAGCGACCCCGTTGCCCAAGAGATGCTCACCTCGACAGAACCTGCGAGGTTTGCCTACACGTGGACAGACGGATCACCTCGAGTGATTCCGATTTGGTTCCACTGGACGGGAAGCGAGGTGGTGCTGGCATCGCCGGTAGATTCTCCAAAGTTCAAAGCTTTATCAAGTGGTTCGCCAGTTGCTCTCACCATCGACAGTTCGACGTGGCCCCATCACGTCCTACTGATCCGAGGCACGGCAACGATTGAGCCCACTGACGGCATCGTTCCCGAGTACGCCGCCGCGGCCGAGCGCTACTTCGGCCCAGAACAGGGTCGAGTCTGGGTCGACCAACTTCGCAGCGCCGGGGCGAAGACCGCGCGAATAGGAATCACCCCTCTCGAGGTCCGGATCATTGATTTCGAGACGCGCTTCCCGAGTGCAGTGGCGTCGATCCTTAACTCGGGTTCGTCTCAGGCATAGGAGAACACAAGCACTGCGGTGTCAGATGCAAACAGTGGCTACTTCTCGGTCCTGTGACCCGATAGCCTCAAAGAGCGCCACAGTGTCCTTGGTTTTGGAGTAGCGGTGCGCAAGTGATCTCTTGACACCATGTCGTCTTGGGCAAAGACTTTACAAATGGTGCGCCGCCGTGCCCGACTACTTATTGCAGCGCGGAACTGACACTAGAACACAAGAAATATTCACCGATTCATCGTTTGGTGCTGCGGCTCTGCGCACTTAGCACCACTCCACTACGACCTCGCCACGTTTAGTCCGCATCGTGCAATTCGAAAATCGAGTTAGGTGCCAAATAGTTCTTCAGATTGTCAATCATTTCGGTCGTGCCTTCCTGACGGAATCGTGGCGCTTCGGCACCGTCGAACCCGTCCAGGTAAACACCTAGCTCCGTATAGGTGAAGGCGGTGCCGCCATCCATCTCTACGAATTGGATCGTTGTTACTGAAACCGAGATGCGGACGTCGTTGGCGTACATTTCGTAGGCATAGACGATGCGCTCATTGGGAACGATGTCGTAGTAAAGAGCGTCGTAGCGAAACGTCACGCCATCCATCTTCACGGCGAACCGCTCTCGTCCGCCCGCGCGGAAGTCGAATTCGGTGGCGCCGAGCTCGTCGTCGACACCTTCCAGATTTCCCGTGTCGCCCCAGACGTTCTTTGCCTCGACCGACGCGAACGCGCTGAAGACCCGTTCCGGCGAGACAGGGTACGTCCGCTCAATGGTGAACGTGTCATGGATGACAGACCGTGAACTCATGGTGTCCTCCTCTCCGGGATCTCGGCGGTACCTTATGGCGAACCAGCTGCACGTAACTACGGCAATCTGAATGGCGACTTCTAATCCGTCGCTAGCCGAGCTGCGAGGCGCTTCCGAGTCTGGCACATCGCTACGAGAGGAAACGCCTGCGTGGGGAATCAGTGCTGGGCGGGTGCTGCAACGTGCCGCAGTCGTTCGATCGCCTCGCGCCCCCCGAGAACAGTGAGCTGGTCGCCTTCGTCCAAGGCGGTGTGCCCAAGCGGTTCAATCGTCGCGCCGCCGCGCTGGATCGTCACGACGAGCAAGCCGTGGGGGAGCTCACCGCCATCCAAGGTCGTCCCGACGAGGACCGAGTCCGGTTCGATCACCACTTCCGCCAGTCCGGCCACGTTGCTGACCGGAATCGTCGCACGAAGTCGCGTGCTCAACGCCTCGCGGTAGATGCGCACGAGGTCGGCCACCCCGACGATGCCGATCACTCGTCGGTCGTCATCGATGATGACCGCCCACGAGTGTCGCGAGGCACTGATGGTGTCGAGAACGACGTCAAGCTGGCGACTCGAGTGAACCGGTGAGTCTGATGTGTCCGTCACGGTGGCGTCAACCGGCGCGTCCTTGACGTCAAGCAGCCGGTCGCGGTCGATGGTTCCGATATATTGCCCGTCATCGTCGACGACGGGCGCCGCATCCACGCCGACCTGATCCATGCGCGCGAGAACTACCGAACTTGCTTCACCAAGTTGCACAACGCATCGTGGCGGTGAGGCCGCTTCGTCGGCACGAACGGTCCGAAGCAGCGGTAGACCGCTCAACACCTGGTGTGCTGGCGAGTCGGAACGGCTGCGCAACTGCGAACGGTAGATGGTCGCGTCACGCCGACGCACGATCAGGGTCGCGATGCCGAGCGCGACCATTGCCGGCACCACGAGCGAGATCGAGCCGGTCATCTCCGAAACCATGAGCATCACGGCGAGCGGTGCGCGCGAGATGCTGCCGAAGCAGGCCATCATTCCCACGATCACGAATGGTGCGGGGGAGGCGCCGATGGCGTGGTGCCAGGGATAAATGAGACGCCACGTCGCAGCTCCCAGAAAGGCGCCGATGACCATGCCGGGTCCGAAGATTCCACCCGAACCGCCAGAACCAATCGACAGGGAGGTTGCCAGGATGCGCAGGAGCGGCAACGCCAACACGATCCACAGCGGGATCGTGAGCAGGCCCGGTCCGAATGCGCGCTGGATCCAGCCGTAGCCGGTGCTGAGGACTTCTGGCACTACGAGACCCATGAGGCCGACAACCGCGCCACCGAGGGCCGGTCGGAGCCAGCGCGGTATGCGGCTCGCGCTGAACCAGTCGGCGATTCGGTAGAACCAGCTGGCATAAAGCAGCCCCACGAGTCCCGCCAGCACGCCGAGTAGTGCGAACCAGCCGAGCTGGTCGGGATTGCGAAGGGCGTAGTTGCCGACGTAACCGAAGAGGGGACCGTAACCCTCGAAGGCGCCCCACAGGGTGTAGGCGACGGCGGAGGCGATGAATGACGGCAGCAGTGCCTCGACCTCGAAGTCGTCTCGGTACATGATCTCCGTTGCCAGCACTGAGCCGGCGAGCGGAGCACCGAAAATTGCCCCGATGCCCGAGCCGACCCCCGACGCCACGGCAATGCGCGCGTCAGAGGGACTCAGGTCGAGCGTACGCGCGAGCCAGGATCCAAAGCCGGCGCTGATCTGACCCGTTGGGCCCTCACGTCCCCCCGAGCCGCCCGAACCGATCGTCAACGCCGACGCCACGATCTTGACGAAGACGGTGCGCAGACGAATGCCGCGAGGGTTGTGGTGCACCGCCGCGATCGCCGCATCCGTTCCATGACCCTCGGCATCAGGGGCTACGCCAAAAACGAGCAGCGCGCCGAGCAGTGCGCCCATGGCGGCAACGACTGGAATGGCCCACGGCCGGACGAAGTTGGCCGAGCCATCTAACGCTCCTTCGCTCACGGGCGTGGGGGGTTGATATCCGCCCAAGGTGAGCAGGAAGAAGTGGGTAGCCAATTGCAGCGCGGTATAGAAGACGACCGCGCCGACGCCGGCGATGAGCCCCATGACAGCGCCCAGGACTAACCACTTCTTGGTATAGCTCGCGTTCGCCACCCAGCGGCTGAGGACCACGCGACGCTCGGCCAGCGCTCGCGCCACCTGCGAACTCCTCTCGTCGCTTTCATCAGGCTAGACACCCCTAGTCCCTAACCTGTCAAGCCGCGAGATCAACTCGATGCTTCCAGGCAAGGCTTTCGTCGTAGTCGACGCGCTGTTCGAGGCAGGCGTGCAGGATGCCGACCCAGCGGTTGGCG
>JAJXTB010000119.1 GCA_021784205.1 Actinomycetes bacterium | reverse complement strand
GTCGCGTCGTGGTGAACCCCTAGCCACACCGCGTTGATCGCGGGTTCACGGTCCGCCAGTCGCAACAGCCTCACCACAACGTCGACGTCCTCGCCCTCGCGCGCAGACGGGTCGGCCCAGGCGCCGGCGAATGACTGGCCGCGCGCCACACCCCCCAACCGCTCCAGTGCGTCACGAAGGCCCTCCTCGAGCAGAGGTCGGACGGCGTCTTCCTTGGAGACGAAGTAACGCCAGAACGATCGAACCGAAATGTTCGCCGCGCTGGCGATCTCGGCCACCGTGGTCGGGCCGACGCCCCGGGTCTCGAAGAGCTCGAGCGCCACGAGCGCGATTCGTCGGTCGCGCGACCGGCGCGCCGAGGGGCTGCTCACGGGTCGACCGACCCGCGCGGGCTGAGGTTCTTCGTCCATCGGTGTGCGATCCCTTCCCACGACGCCGTCGCGGTTTGCTTAGTGGCACAGTATGCCAGTAAACCCTAGGCTGGGGTCAGTTCCACGTACGGGCCACCGCGACGCTTCAGTACTCGACCTCGCGAAAGGAGACAGCATGACCAAGGAGTTCGACGGAAAGGTGGCCGTGGTCACCGGGGGCGGCTCGGGCATCGGGCGAGCGACCGCGTTGCGCCTGGGATCCCTCGGCGCGGCCGTTGTCATCGCGGACCTGAACGCCGCCAGCGCGAATGACGCGGCGGCGGCGATCCGCGACGCGGGTGGCCAATCGGTCACCGTCGTTGGCGACCTCAGCGATGCGGCCGTCGTCGACGACGTCGTCACCACGACGCTTCGAGAGTTCGGTGCACTCGACGTACTCATCTGCAACGCCGGAATCATGGACGATATGACCGCACCGCACGAGGTGAGCGACGCCGTATGGGAGCGACTGATCCGCATCAACCTCACGGCACCGTTCCTGCTCACCCGCGCCGTGGTGCCGCACATGTTGGAGCGAGGCCGGGGATCCATCGTCTACACCGCTTCCGAGGCCGGCTTGCGCGGCAGCGCGGCGGGCACGGCCTACACCGTCTCCAAGCACGGCGTCATCGGGCTGACCAAGTCGGCGGCGGTCATGTACCGCGACCACGGTATCCGGGTCAACGCGGTCGCCCCGGGCGGAGTGGCCACCAACCTCGAAGTCTCGATCAGGCCGGACGCCACCGGTCCCGCGAACGTCGGAATCTACCGGCCCAACGTGGGTCGGGTCGCCTCCCCCGAGGAGATCGCTGCGGCGATCGTCTTCTTGGCCTCGGACGCGGCGAGCAACCTGAGCGGGGCAATCCTGCCGGTGGACAACGGCTGGTCGGCCGTCTAACGCGCGGCGAACGTCGCGGCGCCAGGGCGCGGGCGCGAGTGAGCAACGTCCTCAGCGACGTCGGACTCGCTCTATCGGAACGCCTGGATACCCGTCAGTGCGCCACCGATGACCAGTGCGTGAACGTCGGCCGTGCCTTCATAGGTCACCACCGACTCCAGATTCACCATGTGACGGATGACCGGATACTCGAGCGAGATGCCATTGGCGCCGAGCACCTGGCGAGCCGTGCGCGCCACCTCGAGCGCGTCGTTGACGTTGTTGAGTTTGCCCATGCTCACGTGCTCGGGCCGCAGCTGACCGCTGTCCTTTAAGCGCCCCAGGTGAAGCGCGAGGAGGTAGGAGCGGTTGACCGCGAGCGACATCAGGGCGAGCTTTTGCTGTTGGATCTGGTAGGACGCCACGGGCTTACCGAAGACCTGGCGTTCGCCGGCGTAGTTGAGGGCGGACTCGAAGCACGAGCGAGCTGCTCCGACGGCGCCCCAGACAATCCCGTACCGCGCCTCATTGAGGCACGACAAGGGACCGCGCAGTGAGGTCGCTTCGGGCAACTGAGCCGAGGCGGGTAGGCGAACGTCGGTCAACAAGAGCTCAGAGGTCACCGACGCCCGCAAGGAGAGCTTCTTCTTGATCTCCTGGCTTGAGAAACCCGGCGTTCCCTTGGGCACGACGAAGCCTCGGATGCCTTCGTCGGTACGGGCCCAGACGATCGCGACGTCGGCGACCGAGCCGTTCGTGATCCACATCTTCTGACCGTTGAGGATCCAGTCCGACCCGTCCCGGCGAGCGCTGGTGCGCATCGAGCCAGGGTCCGATCCAGCGTCTGGTTCGGTGAGTCCGAAACAACCGACCGCGTCGCCGGCGGCCATCTGGGGTAGCCACTCCTGCTTCTGTTCCTCGGATCCCCAGTGGTGGATGGCGAACATCGCCAGCGAGCCCTGCACCGACACCAGGCTGCGGATACCGCTGTCGCCCGCCTCCAACTCGAGGCAAGCCAGGCCGTAGGCCGTCGCGCTCGTACCGGCACAGCCGTAGCCCTCCAGGTGCATCCCGAGCACGCCGAGCGCACCTAATTCCTTCATCAGCCCGACGGGACTACGCCCCTCCTCGAACCACTCGGCGACGTTCGGTTCGACTTTGTCACGCACGAATTTGCGAACGGTGTCTCGAATCGCGAGTTCCTCCTCGGACAGGTTCCCATCGATGTTGAGAAAATCCTCGGGGCGCAATTCGGTGTTGCGACTGTTCGACGACATGCCCACTCCCTCTCAGCGTTTCGACTGACGACTCTACCTCTCTCTCTTGAGACAGAGAATTGACGGGCCGTCAAACCGGGGCTAGCTGGAACAGCCCCGGACGAACGAGCCCTCATCGCGAGCAACCGTGGCCCTGCGGTCCGACGCCGATCGACACGAACCGCTTCATCGGACACCGCCGGCGCGGGGAGCGTGTCGAAGGGCTCGACCGCGGCGCGTATTGGGCGCGTCAGTTTCGATTCGTCGGCGCCGTTTTGACGACGCCGACTGCGACACCTAGGTTCGTAGTACACCGGTCTGTCGGCCTTGGTCCGGCGCGGTGCGGGAGGTGAGATGAACGTCCACCCAGTCTCGATCAGTTCGTTCGCTGGCTCGCGCGCGGGTATCGAAACCTCGGCGCTCGCCATCACGGTGGCGCTGGGACTGTGGCTCGCCCCCGGGGCGAGCGAACTCGGCGCCTCCACACTCCCACCGTGTCCGGTGCTCGCGAAGATGCCGGTCAAGCCGGTGGAACCGGCCGTCACACGCGTCGTGCAGCGCTACTACGCACGAAAGCACCTCACCCCGATCACGATCGTCAACCACCGCGAGAGGGTGCTCAACGTCAGGGAGCAACGTGTGGGCGTTCACTACTGTGCGAATCCCGGTGGTGGCAAAAGTGGATACGTCGGCGCGGTGCCCAAGAACGCCGTGGCGGCGGTCATGGTCTTTGTGCGCCACAAGCCGTATCCGGTCACCAACACACCGGCCAGTTTCGTCACGCTCGCTCGCGTGCCCGTGACCGGTTGGAAGGTCGTCTCGGAGGGCACGGGACCCTGAGTCGTTCGTCGTTGGGGCCATCGCCGGCCAACACCGAACACCGCCGCTGGCGACCTCGTTCGGTCTCGACGTCGACGCACGGGGCTCGTAGAAACCCGGAGCGAGTCTGGATGAGGCGGGAACCTTCCATCGAACCGCCCGACGAGACCTCGATGGCCGCGTCTGTTGCGTCGCCCGACCTCGTTCACCGGCGAAAACACGGCGTCGCTGCGGACCACTAACGCTGTGGCGGCTCGCCTCACTGTGCGCGGCGGCCGTTAACCACCGTCATCAGGTGACGTGTCGCCACCGCGGAACTCAATCGCCTCCACACCGCGCGTTGGGGTCCGCGAGGCGATTGAACACGCGTGCGGCCCCGTAGAGTATCCGTACCCTGTAGTAAGGACGTCGTGCTTGTGAGCATCACCACCGGCCCCCCGCCGGTTCAAACTGGGGGTTTTGCCGGTGCATTGACCCGAGCAGTCTCAGCGCGCCTCGATGCGGTCACGCTGCGCGCCGCGCACCGTCGCCTGCACGTCAAGGCCATCATCATCGGGGCGTGGTACGTCGGGAGTTTCGCCGCCGTCGTCCTGACCTCCGGCTGGCTCGCGGGGATCCTCGCCTCGGTCTCGCTGTCCTTCGCGTTCGCCGCCGTGGGCTTTAACATCCAGCACGACGCCAACCACAACGCGTTCTTCGCCGCTTCGACGAAACGCCTCACCCGAGCCAATCGCATCGTCGGCTGGAGCATGTTCGTCGTCGGCGCCGACGCCAACCGCTGGCTCTACCGTCACAACACGTTGCACCACGGCTCGCCGAACGTGGCGGGTATCGACGCCGACATCAATCTGGGTCCGTTGGCCCGCCTGGCGCCCTTCCAGCGCCGCTACTTCTGGCACCGCTACCAGCACATCTACCTCTGGCCGCTCTACTGCTTCACGGTGCTCGAGATCATGTTCAACGACGTGGCCACGTTGGTCGGAGCGTCGAGGCACGCGCGCAGCTCGCGATCGCGCCTCAGTGAAGCGACCGTCGCGGTGCTGACCAAACTCGCTTTCGTTGCGCTGATGGTCGGCCTACCCAGCCTCACCCACCCGTTCTGGGTCGTGATGGTCGGCGGACTCGGCGTGATGTTCGCCGTGGGCTTCCTGCTCGGCGTCGTCTTCCAATCGGCTCACGTCGTCGAAGGCGCTGAGTTCGCTCAAGCCGACGCTCGTCCCCCCTACCAGTGGCACGAGTGGCAGGTGCGTTCGAGCCTTGACTTCTCACACGGATCGGGTCCACTGAGTCGCCTCTTTCGCTGGTACACCGGCGGCCTCGATCACCAGACCGAACACCATCTCTTCCCACGTCTGCCCCACACCGCGTATCCCCTTATCGCACCCGTGGTGAGTAGCGTCTGCGCCGACTTCAACATCCCGCGGCGCGTTCAGCCCTCCTTTCACGCTGCCGTCGCGTCTCACTTTCGCCATTTGCGCGCCATGGGCCGACCACCGACGTCGAAACACACGACGACGGTGTAACCCTCCTCGCGCACTCGAGGAGCGAACCCTCGAAGGGCGGGTCGAAATGACTTTGGCGTGCACTTCGTCAGCGAGCGTCGCGAGCCTCAACGAGCTCCGACCACGGCGCCAGAACTGGGATGTGTGGGACAATCAGTGCGTTCTCCATACGGGAGTTGAGTTCTATGAAGGATTCCTCGTCAGGGTCGACCGAAACCGCTCACACTCTCGATCCTTCTGTCGCCGGTGACCAGCGCGCGCGCGAATTGACGCGATGGGCATGGCTGATGATTCCTGGCACCGCGCTCGGTGCGCTCGCAGCGTTCGTCGTAGGAAGTCTGTTGATGCGCGCCACCGGAACCTCCGAAGGCGAACTACTCACGTCGTCGGGGATCGCGGGTTGGATCTCGTGGGTCGCAGTCGTGGCACTCATGATGTGCGCACCCCTCGCCGGCGTCGTCCTCGCGGTCCGAGCGCGGCGCGTGGGTGCTGGTCACCGATCGACGGTCGCGCTGGTTCTGAATGCCGTCGTGGTCACGGGGATCATCATCGTCTCAGTGGGGAACGTGTTCACGTCGCCCTAGCGCGCACCAGTCGTCGGGGACCGGTCACTATCGATCATCAACGCAAAATTGGAGACGATCGAGTGGCCGATGTGAACCTCGCCGAAGGCTTCGTTGAAGTCCCACCAGGTGGTGACCATCCAGGACCTTCGAGAAGGCTTCAGTGGCACGAGGTTCGATGGACTGACTACGGCACTGGGTTCGAACGTCGCCACAGCGAACGCTCATTCTGGCACGGCAAAACCTCGGTACATCACCGTGGTCACTACTGCACCAGCGCGAGCACCGCCCCGCCAATCCCACGACGAACCTCTTCTAGAAGTTCGTCGTGTTTCCTCGTGCGAATCGGTCTGTTTGCGCTCGCCCAACCACTTCGCCTCCACGACTTTGAGATGAGTACCGCGTTAACCCGGTCGAGCAACTCGAGTTTTACTTCGACGTCGCCGGCGGCCAGGGTCATCGTGGCCGACCCGGTACGAACCACCCGCTCAGCGACGACATCGATTCGTTGTCTCAGCCACGCAGCGAACTCCACTGATACAGGATCGCCCGGGAGGACCTGCAACGCTTCCAGTCGACCGTCGTGAAGCAACTCGTTAATCAGATCCCTTGACCCCCCGACGTAGGTCCAGGGCAGATCGATCTCGCTCGCCACACACCATGAGTGGTCCTCGGTCCACCACAGGTTAGGGGACTGGAAGCGTCTTCCGGAAGCGTCAAGCGCCACGGCCCCCGGTAGAGCTCCTTCGAAGACCTCGTAGTCGCGCCACGGCAACCGAATATTCGGAGAACGCCTCGAACGCTCGACGTACGAGGTCCCCCGTGGTTCCGACTGAGGATGTACCCCAGCCGAACCGTAGCCCTCCCAGATAGCAAAGAAGCACGGTCCTGAGGTGAATGGTGTCAGGTCTTCGATCAACGCTTCGGTGTAGCCCCGCGAGAGCGATCCCTCACGGGGCCCTTGGTTACTCCAGGGTGTCGGAAGCGACGGGACGACCTCGGGCAGCGTGACCTCATGCCACTGGATTGCGGGGTGTAGTTGCACCTGGCTCCAGTGAGAGACCTCGGCCCATCGAATAGTCTCGGTTCCACCGCTTCCGACCGGAACTGGGTGAAGGATCTTCGCGTACGCCTCGAATCCGCTGGGCACTACCGAGGTGACCACGTTGGCCGTCGGCGGACTCAGGTGCTGAACCAGCCAGTCCGCCGGTGAGACTCCACCGGGCACGTTGTCATTACCCGGGAGCGGCATCGGTCTCACCAGCATGAACGTAGCCTCATTCACGTCTCTCGTCACTCGGAGATCGAGCGTCTCCGCGCGCCTGTTCGGCGTCTGAAGCGTAACGAGCCCACTTTGCCCGACTGCTTCGAGCCGACTCGGCCACGGTGTTCACGTGTAAACCACAGGGGTGGATGTCACCACTCTCGCTGTGACATCCACCCTGATCACCTTGACTAATCATAGGTAAATCCGAAGAAAGACCTATGTCGCATCAGGTGCAATAGCTCCTCTTTTTACGAGCACCCGCTCGTCGCGCCGCAGCTCGAGCAGACGAAGCACGAACCCGCCTGTTGCATCACGTTGCCACACTGGTAGCACATTGGTGCGTCACGCATCTCGGAGCGGCGGTAAGGAGCCGGCTCGCTCGCGACCTTCGCGGCTGGCGACGGAACCGATGGCGTCGCGTCGATGAGCGTCGGCTGAACACTGACACCCAGGGTGGGCGTCGCTTGCTCGGCGACCTCGGGCAGTGTGGGCTGGAGCCGTTCACTCGTGGACAGCACGCCGAGCTCCTCGCGCTCAGACGCGTTCAAGTAGTCCAGGGCCAAACGCCGGAAGATGTAGTCGACCAGTGACGTCGAGATACGAAGGTCCGCATCGTCGGTCATGCCCGAGGGCTCGAACTTCATGTTGACGTACTTGCGCACGTAGGTCGACAGCGGCACGCCGTGCTGCAAGCCGAGGCTGATCGAAATCGAGAACGCGTCCATGA
>JAJXTB010000018.1 GCA_021784205.1 Actinomycetes bacterium | reverse complement strand
CGATGTGCTGGTCCGACAGCGCTCCCACCAGCGCCGCCGAATAGGCCTCGCGGTCAAAGCCGGCCGTAAAGCCCCCATAGTCGCGCCGATCGACGAGCGTGGTCGCCACGCCAGCGTCCTCGGCCACGCGAAGCGCGCGACAGGGCCGGTCGGCCACCACCAGGGCGACGTCGAGCCCGGCCTCGAGGATCGCTTCCAGAATGGTGCCCGAACCCGACACCATCACGCACAGGCGAACCTCAGCCAAGCGCGAGAGCCTTGACGATCTCGACCATCTTCTCGCCGGCTTCTGTCGGATTCTGACAGACGTGCACCCCGGCCGCGGCCAGGGCGTCCATCTTGGCCTGGGCGGTACCCTTCGATCCCGAGATGATGGCGCCCGCGTGTCCCATCTTGCGCCCCGGGGGTGCGGTCACCCCGGCGACGTAGGAGACGACGGGCTTGGTCATATGGGTCGTGATCCACTCGGCCGCGCGCTCCTCCTCGCTTCCGCCAATCTCGCCGATCATCATGACCGCTTTGGTCTCGGGATCGGCCTCGAAGGCCGCGAGGCAGTCGATGAAGTTGGTGCCCGGCACCGGGTCGCCGCCGATGCCCACGCAGGTCGTCTGGCCGACGCCCTGGCTCGAGAGCTCGTAGAGCGCCTGGTAGGTCAGCGTCCCCGAGCGCGACACGATGCCCACCGGCCCGCCGGCCAGCGCGATGTCGCCCGACGTGATGCCGATGTTGCACTTGCCGGGGCTGATGATCCCGGGGCAGTTGGGACCGAGCAGACGCACGCCGGGGAACTCCTCGACCAGGCGGTTGTAGGTGACCGCCTCGTCGTGGGCCGGGATGCCCTCGGTGATGCACACGATGAAGGTGATCCCCCCCTGGGCGGCCTCGATGATCGCGTCGGCGGCAAATCGCGGGGGCACGACGACGAAGGACGCTGTGGCCCCGGTCGCCGCGACCGCCTCGGCCACGCTGTTAAAGACCGGGATGCCGTCGACGTCGGTGCCGCCCTTGCCCGGGGTGACGCCGCCGACGACCTTGGTGCCGTAGTCGCGGTTGCGTAGCCCGTGAAAGCGGCCCTGGCCGCCAGTCAGTCCCTGGACGATGACCTTGGTGTTCTCGTCTACGAAGATGCTCATGATGGTTACGCCTTGGCTAGGGCCACGGCCCGGCGCGCGGCGTCGAGCATGGTCGGTTCGGTGATCAGGGTGTCAGAGAGGTGCGCGGCGAGGATGGCGCGGCCCTGGGTGGCGTTGGTGCCGTCGAGGCGCAGCACGATCGGCGCGGTGATCGTGACCCGCGAGAGCGCTTCAAGCACGCCCTTGGCGACCTCGTCGACGCGCGTGATGCCGCCGAAGATGTTCACGAAGATCGACTTGACCTTGGGGTCGGAGTGGATCACTTCGAGGGCTGCGGCCATCACGTCGGCGTTGGCGCCGCCGCCAATGTCGAGGAAGTTGGCCGCGCTGCCGCCGACCTGGTTGACCACGTCGAGCGTCGACATGGCCAGTCCCGCGCCATTGGCGATGATCCCGACGTCGCCGTCGAGGCCAATGTAGTTGAGCCCTTTCTCCTTGGCCATCTTCTCGCGCGGGTCCTCGGTCTCGGTCGCGCGGAACTCCTCCCATTCAGGGTGGCGGAACGACGCGTTCTCGTCGAGAGTCACCTTCGCGTCAAGAGCGTGCACGCGCCCGTCGGGGGTGAGAATGAGCGGGTTGACCTCGGCTAGGTCGCAGTCGCCCTTGGTGTAGCACTCGTAGAGGCGAACGAGGAGTGCGGCCGCCTGCTCGCGGGCCGCCTCGTCGAGGGTCGCCTCGTCCACCCACGCGCGCGCCGCCGCCAGGTCGAGCCCGCGCAACGGGTCGATGGAGAGCATGGCGATCGCGTCGGGGTTCTCCTCGGCGACGACTTCGATCTCGACCCCGCCCTGGGCGCTCAGCATGCCCAGGTGCTTCTTGTTCGGCCGGTCCAGGGTGAAGGAGGCGTAGTACTCGCGCGCGATGTCACTCGACCTCTCGATCCACAGGCGGTGCACCACGTGACCCTTGATGTCGAGTCCCAGGATGTTTCCCGCGTGCAGTCGCAGCTCGTCCTCGTCGGCGGCGAGCTTCACGCCGCCGGCCTTGCCGCGCCCGCCGACCTTGACCTGGGCCTTCACCACGACGGGATATCCCACCTCGTCGGCCACGGCCACGGCCTGCTCGACCGTGTCGGCGACGCCGCCGGGCGAGACGGGGATGCCGTAACGCGCGAAGTACTGCTTGCCCTGATACTCAAAGAGATCCATCTAGGTCTGCTTTCTCTAACTCGATTCGGCCGCGGCGCGCTCGCGCGCGTCGAGGGTCGTCTCCATCCACTGGCCGATCTCGGCGAGAGAGGCGCCGGGCGTGAAGACGTGCGACACGCCGAGACCACTCAGCGTCGCGACGTCGGCCTCGGGGATGATGCCCCCGACCACGACCACGACGTCCTCGCGGCCCGCAGCGGTGAGCAATTCGATCACCCGGGGCACCAGCACGAGATGCGCGCCGGAGAGCAGCGACAGGCCCACCGCGTCGGCGTCCTCGTGCACCACGGCCGCCACAATCTGCTCGGGGGTCTGGTGCAGCCCGGTGTAGACGACCTCGAAGCCGGCGTCGCGAAGGGCTCGCGCGATGACCTTCGCCCCGCGATCGTGACCATCCAGGCCGGGCTTGGCCACGACCACTCGATAGGTGCGCTCCATTGGTCATTCAGCATAGAGGGCGTGATAGGGGGCCTCTTTGGGGCCCCCTCGCCGGAGTCGCGCGTGCCGCCAGGACTAGCGTTGCCGTTGTGACGGACACGATGACCCCGACGCGGGGGACGGTGCACGCCCTCGTCTCGGCCATGCGTCCCGCCCAGTGGGTGAAGAACCTGCTCATCGGCGTGGCCCCGGCCGCGGCCGGCATGGTCGGCGATCCAGACGTCGAGCGCCACACCATCGCGGCCTTCCTGTGCTTTTGCGCCCTGGCGTCGGCGGTCTATTTGATCAACGACGTGCGCGACATCGAGGCCGACCGGCGCCACCCGACCAAGCGCCACCGCGCGATTCCCGCCGGACAGCTCCCGGTGGGCCTCGCGCTCGCTGCCGCGGCCGTGCTCGCGGCCATCGCCTTCATCCTGCCGGCGTTCCTGTGGCACCCCGGCGGGCTCTACTTCATCCTCGGCCTCTACCTGGTCAACTCGCTCAGCTACAGCCTCTGGCTGAAGAACTCGGTCATCATCGAACTCGGCATCGTCGCCAACGGCTTCTTCCTGCGCGCCTACGCCGGGGCCGTGGCCTCTCACATCTTCGTCTCGACCTGGTTCCTCGTCGTGATCTCCTTCGGCGCGCTCTTCCTCGTGATCGGCAAGCGTTCGAGCGAGCTGAAGAAGGTGGGCGCGGGCGCCGCGCGCCCGGTCCTCTCTCAGTACACACCCGAGTTCTTGCACTCGGCCCTGACCATGTCGGCCACGGTCGTCGTAACCAGCTACAACCTCTGGGCCTTTGACACCTCGGCGACGGGATTGTCCTCGATTCGCCACCACATCGTGCCGATCCGCCTGACGATCGTGCCCGTGGTCTTCGCCGTCTTGTTCATCATGCGCTCCGCCGAGGCCGGCGAGGGCCAGTCCCCCGAGGATCTCCTCTTGCACAACCGTGTGGTCCAACTGCTCGGCGTGATCTGGGCGGGGTTGCTCGCCCTAGGGATCTACGGATGAACCGGGTCCGTCTCACGGGCTGGGGGCGCACGGCCGCGAGCCTCGCCACTCTGATCACGCCCACCAACGAGGACGAGGTGGCCGCCGCCCTCTCCGGCGAGGTGATCGCCCGCGGGCTCGGACGCAGCTACGGCGACGCCGCCCAACTCGCCGGCGGCGTCGTGCTGGACAACTCCGGGCTCGATGGCGTTTCGTCGATCACCTCCGAGGGCCTCGTCACGGTGGGTGCGGGCGTGTCGCTCGACGACCTGCTGGCCCTGTCGATCCCCCAGGGCTGGTTCATCCCGGTCACCCCCGGCACCCGCCAGGTCAGCGTGGGCGGCATGATCGGCGCCGACGTCCACGGCAAGAACCACCACCGCGACGGCTCGATCGCCGCGCACGTGAGAGCGCTGCGCATCGTGACCCCGGTGGGCACGTTCGAGACGAGTCCCACTCACGAGGCCGAGCTGTTCTGGGCGACGATGGGCGCGATGGGACTGACCGGCGTGGTGACCAGCGTCACGATCCAGATGATGCGCATCGAGACCGACCAGGTCATCGTCGACACCGACCGCTTTGACGACCTCGACGCCGTGATGAGCGAGATGAAGAGCGGCGACGACCGCTATCACTACTCGGTGGCCTGGGTCGACTGCATGACGCGGGGCCGGCACATGGGCCGCGCGATTCTCACCCGCGGCGAGCACGCGTCGCTCCGCCAGATCGACGAGCCCCACCTGCGTAGCCCGCGCCCCGCGCGGCTCACGGTCCCCCTCGACGCGCCGAGCGGGCTGCTCAATCCCCTCTCGATCAGGGCGTTCAACGAGCTGTGGTTCCGCTCGGCACCGCGCCACGAACGCGGCGAGGCGCAGGCACTCTCAACGTTCTTTCACCCCCTCGATGGCGTGCGCGACTGGAACCGCCTCTACGGCCGACGCGGCTTCGTCCAGTACCAGTTCTGCGTGCCCGACGAGCGCTCCGAGGCCATCGTCGAGGCGATTTCGCGCCTGTCGGCCTCGCGCGTGCCGAGCTTCCTCGCGGTCTTAAAGCGCTTCGGCCCGGCGACGCCGGCCCCCCTCTCCTT
The DNA here is from genome assembly GCA_021784205.1 of Actinomycetes bacterium. Next base: position 25,607 of record JAJXTB010000018.1, on the reverse strand, counting down.
CCCCCAGCCCGGCTGGACGCTGGCCCTCGACCTGCCGGTCGGGCCAGACAAGCTGCCGGGCACGCTTGATGAGCTCGACCAACTCGTTCTCGCCGCCGGCGGGCGCGTCTATCTGGCCAAGGACGCGCGCCTGGCGCCAGCGACCTTCGCCGCGATGTACCCGGGGCTCGACGACTTCCTCTCGGTCAAGGCCCGCGTGGACCCCGAGGGCCATCTCACCAGCGACCTCGCCCGACGCCTCCACCTAGGATTCCCCCATGGATAACGCCTTCGGTCAGCCCCAAAACGTCGTCGTGCTCGGCGGCAGCTCGGACATCGCGCGGGCCATCGTGCGAAAGCTCTGCGCCGCGCGCACCAACACCGTCGTGCTCTGCGGGCGCAACCAGGACCTGCTCGACGCGGCGGCCGCCGAGGCCCGCGACTACGGCGCGGCGACGACCGAGACCGTGCTCTTTGACGCCGAGGATCCGGGCAACGCCACGCGCGTCGTCGCCGAGGCCCTGGCCAAGGTCGGCGGGCCGGTCGACCTCGTGATCGTGGCGGTGGGACTACTCGGCACCCAGAGCGAGATGGAAGACGACCCCGAGGCGGCCGCGCGCATGATCACGGTGAACGTCACGTGGCCGGTGGCCGCACTGACCGAGCTGCGCGCTCGCCTCGTCGCCCAGGGCCGCGGACGGATCCTCGTGATCTCCTCGGTCGCCGCAGTACGCGTGCGGCGCACGCAGTACCTCTACGGCGGCGCCAAGGCGGGGCTGGACCGACTCTGTCAGGGGATCGCCGACTCCCTCGAGGGCACCGGCGCGTCGCTGCAGATCCTGCGCCCGGGCTTCGTGCGTTCGAAGATGACGACCGGACAGCGCGAGATCCCCTTCACGACCGGAGTCAACGAAGTCGCCGAGAACACCCTGCGGGGCCTGGCTACGGGCGAGCGGATCATCTGGTCCCCGCCGATCCTGCGCTACGTGTTCTTCGTGCTGCGCCACCTGCCCGCCACGTTGTGGCGCCTTCTCGCCGATCGCTGACGACACCCAAATTTCACACTGTCCCCAGTAGGCGACGTCGGCGTGCTCAAATGACGGAGACCGACTGGGGGAACGGCGTGGACTCGCTGGGAGAACGATCTGACGCGTGGAATCGGCTTGTCTCGATTCTGCCGGGCGACGTTCTCGTCGTCGACGTTGAGGGAGTCATCCACCACGTCGGAGCCCCCATCGCACGCGTCAGCGGATATCGGGTCGAAGAACTGCTCGGTCGCTCCGTCGAGGTCCTCGTGCCGCCCGACGCGCGACGCGCCCACCTCGAACGGCGCGCCGATTTCCTGAGAGATCCCAAGGCGCGCCCGATGAGCCTCGACGCGAGCTTTCGACTCCAGACCAAGGACCGCGGCGAGATGACCGTCGCCATCACGCTCGCGCCCATCACGGTCGACGGCGAACTGTGGGTCATCGCGGCGATGCATCCACCCACCAGCGCCTCCGAGGACGCCCGCGAGCGCCAGCGCGAGCTCGCCGCCACGCTCTCCTTCGTCACGATGCTCGCCGAGAGCGAGGAGCGCTTCCGACTAGCCTTCGAGGCGAACACCGCCCCCATGGTGCTCGCCGACATCAACAACCGCGCGATCGCGGTCAACGAGTCCTTCTGCCAGCTGATCGGGCGCAGCCGCGAGGAGGTCATCGGCGCCGACTCCTCGGCCTACACCCACCCCGACGACCAGACGATATCTGCGACCGTCCACCAACGAGTACTCAGTGGCGACATCGGCGAGGCCACGTACACCAAGCGCTACCTGCACCGTGACGGCCACGTGGTAGTGGTCGAAGTCGCCAAGTCCGCGGCGCGCGACGCCGCGGGGCGCATCCTCTACTTCGTTATCTCCCAGCGCGACGTCACCGAAGAACAGGCGCTGATCGCCCAGCTATCGGACCAGGCGCTCCACGACCACCTCACGGGCCTGGCCAATCGCTCACTCTTCGAGGACCGCCTCGCCCAGGCCCGGGCGCGCGGACGACGCCACGCCTCCATGGGCGCGGTGCTGCTGGTCGACCTCGACGACTTCAAGGGCGTCAACGACACCTACGGGCACCTCATCGGCGATCAGCTGCTGGTAGGCATCGCTCGGCGATTCGAGATGGTCACGCGTGATTCGGACACTCTGTGTCGACTCGGCGGCGACGAGTTCTTGTACCTGGCCGACGACATCGCCTCCCCCCACGAGGCCACCGAGATCGCCCTACGGCTCCTGGCCGTCCTCGCCACTCCCTTCGAGTTCGACGGCATTCGCATCGACCAGCGAGCGAGCGTGGGCATCGCCCTCTACGACGCCCAGTCCCCGGACGGCGACTGCATCCAAGAGGCCGACGTGGCCCTCTACGAAGCCAAGCGCGAGCGTCGCGGCGCCAGCGTGGTCTTTCATCCCTCGATGCGCCAGAGCGCGGTGAGTCGCTTCTCTCTCACCCAGGACCTGCACGTGGCCCTCGCCTCGAACGATCTCACGATGCACTACCAGCCGATCGTCGATCTCGCCACGGGCACGGTCGAGGGCTTCGAGGCCCTGATGCGCTGGCACCACGCGAGCCAGGGGTGGATCTCGCCCGAGATCTTCATTCCCTTGGCCGAGCAGAGCGCCCTCATCGTCGAGCTCGGGCGAAAGGCGCTGCGCGAAGCACTCAGCGCGGCCGCGACCTGGCCGGCCCCCTCGGACGGGCGCGCGAGCCCCTCGGTCAGCGTGAACTTCTCAGCGCTCGAGTTCCACGATCGGGGAATCGTGCAGCTCATCGACGACGAGCTCGCCGAAAGCGGCGTCGCGCCCGAGCGGCTCGTAGTCGAGATCACCGAGCGCGTGGCGCTCTTTGACGTCACCGAGACGTTGGCGACCACACGCCGTCTTCAGGAGATGGGAGTGCGCGTCGCCCTCGATGACTTCGGGACGGGGCACTCGTCACTCTCCCAGCTCGCCCAGCTGCACCCGGCGATTCTCAAGATCGACAAGTCCTTCGTCAGCCCTCATCACTCGAGCGCCGATCTCGAGGCTTTGCTCGAGGCCGTGGTGGCCCTGGGCGCGAAGCTCGGCATCGAGGTGGTCGCCGAAGGCATCGAGACGTCCTCCCAGCTCGCCACGCTGCGCACGATGGGCTGTGGGCACGGACAGGGCTTCTACTTTTCGCCCGCGAAGCGCGCGGACCTCGTGCCCGCGCTGGCCGAGCACGTCTTTAACCTCTGAAGGGCCTATCCCGCCGGAGTCAGCTTGGACGTCGTAGACGTCGTCGACTTGGACAGCGTCTCACTCGGGCGCAGACTCATCGTGAAGAAGTCCCGGTTCCACCAGGTCGTGAAGTAGCGCGACGGCGGACCGTTCATCGAGCTGAGCAGGCTCGTGCCGTTGCCGCCGTTGATCGGCGCATTCAGGGGGCCGTTGAACACCGAGTACTGCACCCAGTCGGTGTTGATGTCGAGCTCCATCGCGCGCACCGCGCCCGCGCGCACCAGCACGTTGGCCAGGTCCTGAATCGAGAGCGCCGGGCCGCCGACGTAGATGATGGCCCCGTCCTTGGTGACTCCCAGCCCCGAGCGCCACACGGAGAAGGTGCCGCCGAGGGTCTTTCCCCAGGCGATCGAGTTGGGATTCGCAAGACCGGGCACGGGCTTGCCGTTATTGACGAGTAGGCGCAGGTTCTGTCGCACCGAGGCGATCTGGTTGTTCATGGTGAATCCCTTGGTGCCCCACGCCCCCAGAGTCATCGTGCCGTCCTTGAAGATCACGACCGAGGCCGCACCCTTACGCAACGGCAGGATCATGCGACCGTCGGTGTAGTAGCCGCCGTTGGCGTCCTGCATGCGAAAGCCGGCGTTAAAGGCCGCGACCAACGTCTTGGACGCCGCGGCAGTGATCGGCGCGCTGTGGCTGAAGTGATAGCCACCGGGGATGTAGGAGCCGCTGTAGAGCTGGGCGCGCAGCAGGGTCGGGTCCATCCACGCGACGCCCACGACGTAGCTCGTGTTGATGTTGTTGGGCCGCACGAAGGCTTCGTAGATGGTGGGGATCCCACTCGCGGTGGTGCGACCGGCGACGTGCCAGACGCCCTCGCCGGGCAGGGGGTTCGCCGCCGGGGTCGGGATGCGTGCCGGCTCGGGCAGATGTCCAGCCGCGGGCACCGCCACACTCGTCGGTCCGTGTCCGAAGGCCGACGCCGGGGGCTTGCCGCCGACCGTGGGCGGGTTGAGCTTGTAGTACTCGGTCTCGATCCAGGTGATGACGCTGCCCATGCCGTGGCTGCGGCCCCACTCGGCGGCCCGCGCCATGTAGGAGACCCCATACGTCGGGTTGTTCAGAGCGAAGGCGAGGGTACCGCCCAGGTAGAGCACGAAGGCCGCCGAGACGCTGACCAGGCCTACGAGCGCGCGACGGCGCCAGTAGACACTCTGGGGCAGGCGATGGTTGCCCGGCGCGCTCGGCGGCCGATAAACGGGTCGGGTGGAGACCATGAGATTCCATTCTGACACCCGCTCAGCGCCACCCATCCGCCGAGGGGCCGATTCTTAAGGCTCCTTTAATAAAGCGGAGGGGATCAGGCTCGTCGAAGCGGTGTCATGGCGAGCATCAGATGCTTGGAACCGTGCTCGTCAAAGATCACGACCGCCTTGGCGCGATAGCCCTCGCCCTCAACACTCGCCACCACGCCACGCCCGTAGCGGTCATGTATCACCACGTCGCCGCGCGCCAGGCCCAGCAGTTCGGCTCCCGTCGAGCGCACCGGTGGCGCGGCGCCCGCGCCGAAGGCCCGGCCCTCGGCGAAGCTCGAGGAACGCCCGACGAAGCCCTCCTCGTCAGAAAAGCTCGCCCGGCGAAGCGGCGGCGTGGAGGAGAGGTCGACGACGAGCTCGGAGGGGACCTCGGCGAGGAAACGGCTGGCCAGGGCGTCGGTGCGCTGGCCCCAGGTGGTGCGCGTCCAGGCGTGGGTGAGCGACAGGTGACGCATCGCGCGGGTGAGTCCCACGTAGCACAGGCGCCTCTCCTCTTCGAGCTCGGCGTCGTCGGAGAGCGCGCGCCGGTGGGGAAAGATCGTCTCCTCGAGACCGGTGATGATGACGGCCGGGAACTCGAGTCCCTTGGCGACGTGCAAGGTCATCAGCGAGACCGCGCCGGCCCCGGCGTCGAGCTGGTCGGAGTCGGCGACGAGCGCCATGCGCTCGACGAAGTCGAGCAGCGTCTCGTACTGCGCTGCGGCGGAGGCCAGTTCGCCGAGGTTCTCTAAGCGCGAATAGGCCTCGTCGGTGCTCTCCTCGCGCAGCGCGTCACCCATGCCCGACTCGCGCACGATGGCCTCGATCATCTCGCGCGGAGACAGGTCATTGGCGAGAGCGCGCAGCTCGTCGAGCATCATGGAGAACTTCGTGGCGCCATTCAGTGCGCGTCCCGTGAGACCGGCCGCCGCGGCGTGGTCGGCGGCCTCGGCGAAGGAGAGGGCGTTCTCGGCGGCGTAGGCGCCGAGCTTGGCCTGGGCCGAGTCGCCCACGCCGCGCTTGGGCTCGTTGATCACGCGTCGCGCGCTGGCCTCGTCGCGCGGGTTCACGATGAGCCGCGCGTAGGCCAGGACGTTCTTCACCTCTTTGCGGTCGTAGAAGCGCATGCCCGAGATCACCCGGTAGGCGATGCCCGCGCGCAGCATCTCCTCTTCCAGGATGCGGCTCTGGGCGTTGGTGCGGTAGAAGACCGCCATCTGGTTCCAGTTGAGCCCGTACTCGCTGGCAAATCGGCGCAGCTCGCTCGCCACCCAGCGCCCCTCGTCGTACTCGTCGCCCGCGCGATACAGGCGGATCTTCTCGCCCTGGTCGCCCTCGGTAAAGAGGTTCTTGGCGCGACGGCGGTTGTTGCGAGCGATCACCGCGTTGGCGGCGTCGAGGATCGTCTGGGTCGAGCGGAAGTTCTGCTCGAGCACGATCACCGACGCGTCGGGGAAGCGCTCTTCAAACTGAAGGATGTTGCGCACGTCGGCCGCACGGAAGCGGTAGATCGACTGGTCCGAGTCGCCGACCACGCACAGGTTGCGGTGCTGGGCGGCGAGCATCATCACGAGTTCGTTCTGCACGCCGTTGGTGTCTTGGAACTCGTCGACGAGCAAGTAGCGAAAGCGCCGCTGGTAGCTCTCGAGCACGTCGGCGTCGGCGCGCAACATGGCCACCGCATTCACCAGCAGGTCGTCGAAGTCCATCGCGTTGGCCGCTCGCAGGCGCTTCTCGTAGATGGCGAAGATCTCGGCGATGCGCTTGCGCGAGGGGTCAGCGCCGTGGAAGGCCTCGTATTTAGCCGCGTCCATCATCTCGTTCTTCGCCGCGGAGATGGCCGCGGTCACGCTGCGCGGGCTGAGGCGCTTGGTGTCGAGGTTGAGTTCGTTCATGATGCGCTCGACCAAGTTCTGGGCGTCGCCGGCGTCGTAGATCGTGAATCCCCGCTCGTAACCCAGCACGTCGGCGTGGGCGCGCAGCATGCGCAGACACGCCGAGTGGAACGTCGAGACCCACATGTCGCGCGCCTCGGGTCCCACGAGGTCGGCCACGCGCCGGCGCATCTCGTCGGCCGCCTTGTTGGTGAAGGTGATCGCCATCACCTCGAAGGCCCGGGCGTCGCCCGTGGCCAGCAGGTGCGCGATGCGTCGCGTGAGAACGCGCGTCTTGCCCGAGCCCGCGCCGGCCACGACGAGCAGGGGGCCGCCGCGCTGCAGCACGGCCGCGCGCTGGGGCTCGGTCAGGCCCTCGAGCAGGTCCGCGGGGTTGGGTCGCGCGCTGTCGAGGTCGCCGAAGAGGGCCTCGTCGGAAAAGGGTGAGGTCACTCCCACTCGATGGTGCCCGGCGGCTTGCTCGTCACGTCGAGGGCCACGCGGTTCACGCCCTCGACCTCACGAATGAGTCGGTTGGCGATTGTCTCGATGAGATCGTGGGGCAGGCGCGCCCAGTCGGCGGTCATCGCGTCGTCACTGGTGACCGCACGGATCACGATCGGGTACGCGTAGGTGCGGCCGTCGCCCATGACCCCCACCGTACGCACGGCGGGTAACACGGCGAAGCTCTGCCAGAGCTCGCGATACAGGCCGGCCTTACGGATCTCGTCGACCACCACGGCGTCGGCCTGGCGTAGGATCTCGGCGCGCTCGCGGGTCACCTCGCCGACGATGCGCACGCCAAGCCCCGGGCCCGGGAAGGGCTGGCGCCAGACGATCTCCTCGGGCAGACCCAACTCTTCGCCGACGTGGCGCACCTCGTCCTTGAAGAGTGCGCGCAGCGGTTCCACCAGGTCAAAGGAGAGGTCCTCGGGCAGCCCGCCCACGTTGTGGTGGCTCTTGATATTGGCCGCGTGTCCCGAGCCCGACTCGATGACGTCGGGATAGAGGGTGCCCTGGACGAGGAAGCGCGGGCCGTCGCCGCCCGCGCCCAGGTCGCGCGCGACCGTCTCGAACTCGCGGATGAAGAGCTCGCCGATGATCTTGCGCTTGGCCTCGGGGTCGGTGACGCCTTCGAGGGCGTCGAAGAAGCGGTCCGCGGCCTTCACGTGGATGAAGTCCACGCCGAACTGGCGGGTGAAGGTCTCCTCAATCTGGGGGCCCTCGTTCATGCGCATCAGTCCGGTGTCAACGAAGACGCAGGTGAGCTGGCGGCCCACCGCGCGAATCACCAACGCGGCCGCGACGGCCGAGTCCACGCCGCCCGAGAGCGCGCAGAGGACCTTCTCCTCGCCGACCTGGGCGCGGATCGCGGTGACGGCGTCGTCGATGATCGAGGTGTTGGTCCACGTGGGAGCGAGTCCCGCGACGTGGTGGAGAAAGTGCGCGAGCAGCTCTTGGCCGCGCTCACTGTGGACGACCTCGGGGTGGAACTGGACGGCGTGCAGGCGCCGCTCGGTGTTCTCCATTACCGCAACCGGCGCGCCGGGCGTCGTCGCCGTAACCGCAAAGCCCGCCGGCGCTTCGCTGATCGCGTCGCCGTGACTCATCCAGCAGGTCGACGTCTCGGGCCACTCGCCGAGCAGAGTTGAGGGCCCCGAACGGGTGAGCGTCGTGCGCCCGTACTCGCCCGCGCCGGTGCGCGCGACGGCGCCACCTAGGTCACGGGCCATCAGCTGGGCGCCGTAGCAGATGCCCAGGATCGGGATGCCGAGCTCGTAGATGGCCGGGTCCAGCGAAGGCGCGGGCACCTCGTAGACGGACTTGGGCCCGCCCGAGAGGATGATCGCGCCGGGGGCACGCCTCGCCACCTCTTCGGCGGTGATGCTGGCGGGGACGATCTCTGAATACACGTGCGCTTCGCGCACGCGACGGGCAATCAGTTGGGCGTACTGAGCGCCGAAGTCAACGACGAGGACACTCGTCAATGGCCCATGCCCACGCCCTGGGAGCGCTGGAGCGCCTTGCCCTCGGTCTGCAGCGACGGCGCGAGCATGATCTCGGCCTTCTGGAACTCCTTTAAGGTCTCATAACCGCAGGTGGCCATCGAGGTGCGAAGGGCCCCCATCAGGTTGAGACGTCCGTCGTTCTCGTGCGCCGGTCCCAAGAGGATCTCCTCGAGCGTGCCGCGCACCTGGGTCTTGACCCTCGTGCCGCGCGGCAGGGTGGGATGAAACGTCGCCATCCCCCAGTGATAGCCCTTGGCCGGAGCCTCAAGCGCGCTCGTGAGAGGCGAGCCGATCATCACGGCGTCCGCCCCACAGGCGATGGCCTTAGCGATGTCGCCCCCCTTGGACATGCCGCCGTCAGCGATCACGTGGACGTAGACGCCGGTTTCGTCCAGGTGGCGCATGCGAGCGCCCGCCACGTCGGCAATGGCTGTCGCCTGGGGCACGCCGATGCCGAGCACCGCGCGCGAGGTGCACGCGTTGCCCGGGCCCACGCCGACCAGCACGCCGGCCGCGCCCGTGCGCATGAGGTGCAGGGCCGCCTGATAGCTCGCGCAGCCGCCGACGATGGTCGGGATCTCAAACTCGCGGATGAACTTCTTCAGATTCAGCGGCTCGGAGGTCTTCGAAACGTGCTCGGCCGAGACGACGGTGCCCTGGATCACCAGGATGTCGAGGCCCGAGTCGGCGATGGTCTTCGCCATCCAGTCGGTGCGCTGAGGGGTCACCGAGGCGGACGTCACGATGCCCGCGTCCTTCATCTGCTTGATGCGCTCAGCGACCAGCTCGAGCTTGATCGGCTCGAGATACATCTGCTGCATGCGCGCGGTGGCCTTGTCGTTGTCGAGCTCGCCGATCTCTTCAAAGAGAGGTGTCGGGTCCTCGTAGCGGGTCCAGAGGCCCTCGAGGTTCAGCACCCCGAGTCCGCCCAGGCGTCCCATCAGGATCGCCGTGGTGGGCGAGATGGCCCCGTCCATGGCCGAACCCAGCACCGGGATCTCGAACTTATAGGCGTCGATCTGCCAGGAGATGTCCACGTCCTCGGGGTCGCGCGTGCGACGTGAGGGCACAATGGCGATGTCGTCGAAACCGTACGCCTGACGCGCCGATTTGAAAATGCCGATTTCTACTTCCGCCATGGTGACCTCCGCGACACGCGTCTGACGACTGCGTAGCCACCAATCTACCGGACACGCCACGACGTTCTACGGGTCACGTCCAGCGTCGACCCTCCTCGGGCCACTCCACGTCAAGGGCCACGCACAACAGCTCGGTCAACACGCGCGCCGTCGCGCCCCAGATCACGTCCTCGGGCACCCGGTAGAAGTACAGAGGGAAGAACCCGTCGTCGTCGGAGCCGGGCCGCCTCTCAACACGACGCCAGCGCTCCTCGATGAAGGCACCCTCTTGGGCCAGATCCGCCAGGGCCACCGTGAAGACGCGATCGACCTCGGCCGGGTCGGCCACCAACTCCGGACGAGCTTCGAGGTGCGCCACAACGGGCCAGATAGCCGAGGCGGAGGCGAAGGTGACGAGCGGGCTCAGCCAGCCCACCGGCCTGACCAGGGACCTCTCGAGGCCCACCTCCTCGTAGGCTTCGCGCAGAGCCGTGTCGATGAGGTCCTCACCGGGGTCGTTGGCACCGCCAGGCAGGGCGATCTCTCCGCGATGGGAGCGCAGGGCGAAGGAGCGACGCGTGAGGATCACGTGCGCCTCGCCGTCCTCGTCGAAAAGGGCGACCAGCACCGCCGAGCGGCGCGTGATCGCGAGCTCGCGCACGTCGGCGACCGCAGCTAGCTCACTGGGCTCGCCGGGCAGCGCCGCCACGTCGAAGGTGCGCCCCGCCGCGCGCAGGCGCTCCAGCACGACTCTCGAGCTGAGACCGCTGCGCTCGTGGGCCGCAAGATGGCTCCAGGGCGCGGGACCTCCGGGGCGGATCTCGTCGGGCGCCGGGATGACCTGGGGGTAGCGATGCCCGGCGAAGCGGGGCTCATCCAGAGGCATCGGCGCTATTCCCCCCTACAGTGGTGGGGTATTTCCCTCGAAGAGACCCTACCGGGGCCTCCCTGTCCCCCTGCAGGAGCACACATGAAGTCCCTCGCCCGCCTCGCGGTGCGTCGCCGCTGGTACGTGCTGACCGCCTGGATCGTGCTCTTCATCGGGCTCACAATCGCCTCCCAGAGTGTCGGCACCGCGTTTTCCAACTCCTTCAGCCTGCCCGGCACCGACTCGTCGAAGGCCTTCGCGCTGTTGGGACACGTGAAGTCCCTCGGCGGCGACGCCGACCAGATCGTGTTTCGCGCGCGGTCCGGCACCATCGCCGATCAGCGCGCGGCAATCGAGCCCATGCTCGCCAAGGTGGCAAAACTTCCCGAGGTGGCGAGCGTCACCTCGCCGTTCTGTGCGACCAGCGCGGCCTGCCTGGGGGCGACCCAGGTCTCCAAGGACGGCAGAATCGCCTACGCCGTCGTGCACTTCGCGGTGCCGGGCTTCAAACTGTCGAACGCCCAGATCCGCGCGGTCGAGACCGTGGGTTCTTCGATTCGTTCCTCCACCCTCGAGGTGCAGTTCGGCGGCAACGCCTTCGGCCAGCTCGACCAGCCCGCCCAGAGCCGCGGCGAGTTCGTGGGTCTCATCATCGCTGCCCTCGTGCTGCTCTTCGCCTTCGGGTCGTTCCTCGCCATGCTCCTGCCACTCGGAGTGGCCATCTTCGCCCTTGGCGTGGCCACCGCGGCCACGACGCTGCTGAGCCACGTCCTCACCATCGCCCAGTTCGCCCCGATCCTCGGCTCGCTAATTGGTCTCGGCGTGGGAATCGACTACGCCCTGTTCATCGTCACCCGCGCGAGACAGAACTTAAAGCGCGGCCTCGACGTCGAGGAGTCGATCGTCACCGCGATCAACACCTCGGGGCGCGCGGTGCTCTTCGCCGGCACCACCGTGTGCATCGCGCTACTGGGCATGCTGGTGCTGCGCCTGTCCTTCCTCAACGGCGTTGCCGTCTCGGCGACGGTGACCGTCGCGATCACCATCGCCGCCTCCGTGACGCTGCTGCCGTCGCTGTTGGCCTTCCAAAAGCACCGCGTGCTGAGCCGACGCGAGCGGCGCGCCCTCGCCGAGCACGGTCCCGAGCCGACGGTGGTCGCCGGCGGCTGGCAGCGCTGGGCCCACTTCGTCTCGCGCCACCCCCGCGTGCTCTCCCTCGCGGCGCTGGCGCTGATCGTCATAATCGCGGTACCGTTCTTCTCGCTGCACCTGGGCAGCTCGGACCAGGGGTCGAACCCGCCCGGATCAACCACCCGCCAGGCCTACGACCTCTTGGCCACCGGGTTCGGCCCCGGCTTCAACGGGCCGCTGACAATCGTCGCCGCGGTGAAGAGCCCCGCGGACTCGACGGCGCTCGCGACGCTCGCCACCTCACTCGTCCACGCGCCCGACGTCGCCAGTGTGGGCCCGCCGATCGTCATTCCGGGAAGCGGCGTCGGGATCATCTCCGTGGTGCCCGCCTCGAGTCCGCAGGACCAGGCGACCTCGAATCTCATCGCCGCGATACGCACCCACTACATCCCGGCCGCTACCGCCACGAGCCACACCCAGATCCACGTCGGGGGCATCACGGCAATCTTCGATGACTTCGCCACGGTGCTGGGCTCGAAGCTGCCGCTCTTCATCGGGGTCATCGTCCTGCTCGGGAGCCTTCTCTTGATGCTGGCCTTTCGCAGCGTTCTCGTGCCCCTCGTAGCCGCGGCCATGAACCTGCTTGCCGCGGGGGCGTCCTTCGGCCTGCTCGTGCTGGTTTTTCAGTGGGGCTGGGGCAGCTCGCTGCTCGGAGCGGGCACGGGTCCGATCGAGTCGTTCCTGCCCGTGATCATGATCGCGATCCTCTTCGGGCTCTCGATGGACTACCAGGTCTTCCTGGTCTCGCGCATGCACGAAGAGTGGGTGAACACCGGCGACAACGAGGAGGCCATCCAGCGCGGCCAGGCCAACACGGGCCGCGTCATCACGGCCGCCGCCCTCATCATGATCTCGGTGTTCTTCTCCTTCGCTTTCGGGGGACAGCGCATCATCGCCGAGTTCGGCGTGGGACTAGGTGGTGCGGTTCTGATGGACGCGTTCATCTTGCGCACTGTGTTGGTGCCCGCGCTGATGCACTTCATCGGCAAGGCCAACTGGTGGATGCCCCGCTGGCTCGATTCCATCGTGCCCCACGTGGCTGTCGAAGCGGAGGACGGCCCCGAAGGCGTCTGATCGATCGACCCGGTCCACGCCCATCGCCAGCTCGAAGAAGGCGCGCACGTCGGCCGGACTCGGGTTGAAGTGCGGCGAGTTCGACGTGATCACTTGGCCGATCGAAGCGGCCCAGAACGTGGCCACCAGCGTGCGGGAATCGACTCGCGGGTCGATCCAGCCCAGGTCCTTGGCGTGCTCCATCGCGTCGTTCCAGCGCTCGAACTGCACGTCGAGCATCTCGCAGAACTGGTCGCGGACCTTGGGCTGGCTCCACACGTCGAGCAGGAGTTTCACGATTCCCCACTTCTCGTCGAGCTGGCCCATCTGCCAGGCCATCTCGGTGTTCTCGCCCAGCGCGTTAAGAAAGGCCTCGCGGTCGTCGCCGGCGAGTGCGGCCAGGATGCGGGGCTGGTGGACGTGCAACGACTGGGTCATGCGCAGATAGATGGCCATCTGGGCCTCGGCGATGAGCTGGGTGCGTGACTCGAAGTGATAGTAGATGGTCGGCACGCCCACCCTCGAGCGGTTCGCCACCTCGGCGATGCGAACGTTGCGCGAGCCGTCCTTTTCAATGGCCGCGATCGTGACATCGAGTATTCGCTGACGGGTCTCTGAATCCTTGCGCATTCACGATCTCCTTCGAAGGGCCTCAACAGTTATATCGCACGCGTCTCGAGACACGGCAACGCTAGGTCTGGCGTGTGACATGCACAAAAAAGGCCGGGCCTCGCGGCCCGGCCTTTTTGTGTCACGAACGACGGTTACATCATCCCGCCCATGCCACCCATGTCGCCGCCGGCGGGTGCGCCGACCGGCTCGGGCTTGTCAGCCACGATGGCCTCGGTGGTCAGCAGCAGCGCCGCAATTGACGCCGCGTTCTGCAGCGCCGAACGGGTCACCTTGGCGGGGTCGATCACGCCGGCCTTCACCAGGTCGACGAGCTCGCCGGTGGCCGCGTTAAAGCCGATAGAGCCCTTCGCGTCGAGCACCTCGCGCACCTTGACCGCGCCCTCGTAGCCGGCGTTGGCCGAGATGTGGCGAAGCGGCGACTCGAGCGAGTTCGCCACGATGCGCGCTCCGGTCGCCTCGTCGCCTGAGAGCGTCGCGATCAGGGCGTCGACCGCCGGACGGGCCCGCACCAGCGCGGTGCCGCCACCGGCCACGATGCCCTCGTCGATAGCCGCACGCGTCGCCGACAGGGCGTCTTCGATGCGGTGCTTCTTCTCCTTGAGTTCGACCTCGGTCGCCGCGCCGACCTTGACGACGGCCACGCCGCCGGCGAGCTTCGCCAGGCGCTCCTGGAGCTTCTCACGGTCCCAGTCCGAATCGGTGTCCTCGATCTCACGCTTGAGCTGAGCGACACGGCCCGCGACGTCGGCCTCTGATCCGGCGCCGTCGACGATGGTCGTGGCGTCCTTGGTTACGATGACGCGGCGCGCGCGACCCAGCAGGTCCACGGTCGCGGTGTCGAGTTTGAGGCCGATCTCCTCAGAGATCACGGTCGCACCGGTCAGAATCGCCATGTCCTGGAGCATCGCCTTGCGGCGCTCGCCAAAGCCCGGGGCCTTCACGGCCACGCTGGTGAAGGTGCCGCGGATCTTGTTCACCACGAGCGTCGCCAGGGCCTCGCCCTCGACGTCCTCGGCGATGATGAGAAGCGCGCGGCCCGACTGCATGACCTTCTCGAGCACCGGCACGAGGTCGTGCACGGCCGAGATCTTGCCACTGGTGAAGAGGATGAAGGGCTCGTCGAGGACGGCCTCCTGGCGCTCGGGGTCGGTCACGAAGTACGGCGAGAGATAGCCCTTGTCGAACTGCATGCCCTCGGTCAATTCGAGCTCGATGCCGAAGGTGTTGGACTCTTCGACCGTCACGGTGCCGTCCTTGCCGACCTTGTCGATGGCGTCGGCGATCGTCTCACCGATCGAGGCGTCGGCGGCCGAGATGGTCGCGACCTGGGCGATCTGGCTGCGGTCGGCGACCGGCTGGGCCTGCTCGGCCAGTGAGGCCACCGCGGCGGCCACGGCCTTCTCGATGCCGCGCTTGAGGCCCGAGGGGCTCGCGCCGGCGGCCACGTTGCGCAGGCCCTCCTTGATGAGAGCCTGGGCGAGCACGGTCGCCGTCGTGGTGCCGTCTCCGGCGACGTCGTTGGTCTTGGTCGCCACTTCCTTCACGAGCTGGGCGCCCATGTTCTCGAAGGGGTCCTCGAGCTCGATCTCGCGCGCGATGGACACGCCGTCGTTGGTGATCGTGGGAGCGCCGAACTTCTTGCCGATGACCACGTTGCGGCCCTTGGGCCCCAGCGTCACCTTGACGGCGTCGGCGAGCTTGTCGACTCCGGCCTCAAGGCCGCGGCGGGCCTCTTCGTCAAACTTCAAGAGCTTGGACATCGCGACCTACTTCGTGATCGTCGCGAGCACGTCGCGACTCGACAAGATGAGCAGGTCCTCGCCGTCGACGGTGATCTCGGTGCCGCCGTACTTCGAGTAGACGACCGTGTCGCCGACCGCGACGCCGGTGGGGATGACCTCGCCGGAGGTCTCGGCGCGACGTCCCGGGCCCACCGCGAGGACTTCGCCCTGCTGGGGCTTCTCCTTAGCGGTGTCCGGAATGACCAGGCCCGACGCCGTCGTGGCCTCAGCGACGTTCGGTCGGACCACGATGCGGTCTTCTAGCGGGTGCAGGTTCATGGTGTATTGCCTCCTGTGCGATTAGCACTCGAAACTTGTGACTGCCAATTTAGCAGCCCGCTGCCACGAGTGCCAACGCCCGCCAATCCGGCCCTCGACGCGGTCCGTGCGGCGCTCAGAGTCGCCACTCGACACGCTGTCAGGGTTCTCCCTGATCGAAACGGTCGCCGGCACTTCGTAGCATGGCCTCCATGGAACACTCGCGCGCGGGCGCACCGACGACGATGTCGAGCGGACAACGCCGCGACCTGCGCCTGCTCGCGGCCCTGCGCGGCGGGTCGTTCCTCGGCGACAACATCGCCCTGGTGGCGCTCTACTTGCGCATCGCCCCCCAGGACCATCCCTGGGAGATCGCCGCGCTCTCGATCGCGAGCGCTCTGCCCCTCGTCGTTCTGGCCCCGGTGGCGGGCCACGTGGTCGACCGCGTGCGCGCCAAGCCTCTCCTGGTCGCCTTGAGCGTGTTCGAAGCCCTGGTGTGCGTGGGTATCGGCTACTGGCACTCCCTCGGCGCCACGCTGGGCCTGGCCGCGCTACTGAGCGTCGCCGTCTCCTTCTCCATGCCCGGATACGGCGCTCTCATGGTCGCGATCTCCGGCGACGAGAACGTCGGCCACGCCCAGGGACTGATGCAAGGCGTCCAGGGGGCGGCCACGGTGGCCGGGCCGATCCTCGGCGGACTCCTCGTGGGCTGGACCGGCCAGTCCTGGCCGCTCTACATCGACGCGGCGAGCTTCGCCCTGGGAGCGATCGGTACCGCGGCGATTCGACGCGAGCGGCGCCCCAACGAGTCTGGCGTACGCGAGCACCCCCAGATGACGGCGGGACTTCGCCACATCTTCGCCGACCGCCTGCTGCGGCCGATCGTGATCATGGTGTTCATCTTCATGGCCACGGTCGTGATGGTGAACGTCGCCGAGGTCTTCTTCGCCACTCGAACCCTGCACGCCTCGGCCACCCTCTACGGGGCCATCGGCGCGAGCTTCGGGATGGGTACGATCCTGGGCTCGCTCGGCGCGCAGCGACTCGACCAGTCGCCGGTTCGCCTGGCGCGCGCCCTGCTGATCGCCATCGGCATCACCGCCCTCGCGATCGGCGCGGTGGGCCTGGTCGAGAGCATCGGGTGGGTCTATCCACTCATGATCGTGGCCGGATCGGCCGTGGGTGTGGCCAACGTGGCGGCCTTCACGCTCTTCACGGTGCGCACGCCCGAAGAGATCCGCGGGCGCATGTTCGCCGCAGTGAACGCGGTCTTTACCAGTGGCGAGCTGAGCTCGACGGTGCTCGGCGGACTGCTGTTGACCCTGGTCGCGCCGCGTACCGTCTTTCAGATCGCCGGCGTGGTAGCGACGATCGCCATCGCCCTGCTTGGCCCCTTCGCGCTCGCCAACGCGCGCAGCGCCCACCGGCGAGAGGCGCTCTAGGGCGCGTAGCGCTCGTAGCGCCAGACACCGTTGACGAGCGAGTAGATCACCCGGTCGTGGAGTCGGTTCTCGCGGTGCTGCCAGAACTCGACGGCGTCCGGGTTCAGCACGTAGCCGCCCCAGTTCGCGGGCCGGGGAACCTCACGACCCTCGTACTCGGCCTCGAGCAGCTCGACGCGGGCTTCTAAGGCCGCGCGCGAGACCAGGGGGTGGGACTGGTGGCTCGCGTGCGCGCCGATCTGGCTGCGTCGCGCGCGAGAGGCGAAGTAGGCGTCTGAGTCCTCGGGTGAGGAGCGTGTGACGGCACCCTCGATGCGGATCTGGCGACCCAGGGGCTCGCAGTACCACAAGAGAGCGGCGCGGGGATTGGCCGCGAGCTCAGTACCCTTGCGTGACTCGTAGTTCGTGTACCAGCCAAAGGAGTCCTCGCCCAGTCGGCGCAGCAGCACCATGCGCGCGCTGGGACGACCGTCGGGGGTGGCGGTGACGAGGGCGACTGCCTCGCGCTCGGCCATGACCGGTTCCGCCTCGTCGTACCAGCGACGAAACTGCACGAAGGGGCTCGGATCGCAGTCCGCGACGTCAAAGGGCTGCCAGGTCACGCGAGCGCCCAGTTCGGATCGGCCGAGATCGACAGGTCGCTGCCCCCCTCGCGGGCGAGGTGGTGCCAGCCGGCCGCCGCGATCATCGCGGCGTTGTCGGTGCACATCGCGAGCGAGGGCAGGTAGGCGGGAATTGCGAACTCCTCGGCGAGACCCGCCACGCGGGCACGCAGGGCCGAATTGGCCGCGACCCCGCCGGCGAGGGCCACCCCGGCGACTGGGTGGGCCTCTACGGCTGCGCGCAGCTTTCGCACCAGCTGCTCGACGAGGGCGCCTTGGAAGGACGCCGCGACGTCTGCGAGGCCGACCTCGCGGTGCGCGTCGGCCGCGCGCACCACCGCGCTCTTGAGACCGGAGAACGAGAAGTCGTATCCCTCGCCGGTCATTGAGACGGGCAAAGTGAGGGCGTGCACGTCACCACTGGCGGCCAGGCGGTCGATCTCCGGACCGCCGGGATAACCCAGGCCCAAATAGCGGGCCACCTTGTCGTAGGCCTCGCCCGCCGCGTCGTCGATCGTCTCACCGAGGACCCGAAAGTCCCCCGGCCCGCTCTGAAGAACGATGATCGAGTGCCCACCCGAGACCAGCAAGGTGAGAAGCGGCCAGGCCAGGTCGGGCCGCTCAAGAAGAGGCGCGAAGAGATGTCCCTCGAGATGGTTCACGGCCACCAGGGGTACGCCCCAGACCAGCGAGTAGGCCTTGGCGGCCGAGAGTCCCACCAGCAGCGAGCCCACCAGGCCAGGCCCGCTGGTCACGGCGACGGCCGCGACTTGCGGGTTCCTCACCTCGAGGCCCGCTCCCGTCAGCGCCCGTTCGACGACGGGCCCCAGCGTGGCGACGTGGGCCCGTCCGGCGAGCTCGGGCACCACCCCGCCGAAGGAGCGGTGCAGGTCGATCGAGGACTCCACCACCGAGGACACGATGCGCAGGTCCTCGTCGACGAGGGCCGCGGCCGTCTCGTCGCAGCTGGTCTCGATGCCGAGGATGAGTCGCACGCCTAGAGCGTAGGCCCGCCCACCCCGGCAGCGGTCAGGTCGTCGTTCCACAGAACCAGGGCGTCCTCGTGGGTCTTCTCGTAGTAGTTCTTGCGCACGCCGACTGGCTTGAAGCCGTAGCGAAAGTACAGGCGCTGGGCGCGCGTGTTCGACGCTGCCACTTCGAGGGTGGCGCGTCGAATCCCCCGGGCGCGCGCGTCGGCGAAGGCCTCATCGAGCAGCGAACGCGCCACCCCGCGCCCCTCGTCCGCGTGGCGCACGCCGATCGTGTTCACGTGCAGCTCGTCGATGACGAACATCACCCCGAGGTAGCCGATCACGTGGGCATCTTCAATCGCCACCGTGTAACGGCGCGTCGCGGGGTTGCCCATCTCGTCGAGCAGCATGCCGAGGCTCCAGGGCTCGGGAAAGCGCGTCTCTTCGATCACCATGATCTCGCGCGCGTCGCGGCGCTCGGCGAGTCGGATGCTCCAGGTCACCGGTGAGCCTCTCGCGTCGTGAAGTTCGCGACCGCGTCGGCGTCGCGAAGATAGAGCGGGGTCACCTCGTGCGAGGGGGTGCGCTCGCTCGCGAGCGCGAGCGCCGCGGCCAGCGGAGGCACGGTCTCGTCCTCGATCTCCCCGACCGGCCCGAGCAGCTCGGCGTAGCGCGCCGCGCCGTCGCCGCTGAATCGCACCCGGCACCCGCGCCAGCGCTCGACCAGCTCGGCGGGCGTCATCACCTGCGCCTCGTCCAGCGCGGCGACGCCGCTCTCGAGAGTGAAGGCCTGGGCGAAGACCTCGTGGCGGCGCGCGTCGACGACCGCGACGAGATCTCCGCGCACTCCTCTCGCGTGGGCGGAGTGGGCGAGCATCTCGAGCGATGTCACCGCGACGAGCTCGGCGCCCGAGGCCTGGGCGAAGGCCAGCGCGCTGGCGACCCCCACGCGCAGCCCGGTGAAGAGACCCGGCCCGCGATCCACCACGACGCGCGCGACGTCGCGCGCGCTAATCCCGTGACTATCGAGCAGAGCCGCCACGCCGGCCATCAAATGCTCGCCGTGGCGGCGCTCGGTGTTCACGACGCGCACGTCGACGCCGAAGTCGCCGGACAACCCGACCGCGCACGCGCTCGTCGCCGTCTCCATGGCCAGGATGATCACGCGGCCCACCCCGCCAACTCGCCCCGGTCGGCCTCGGCCTCGAGGCGGCGCCCCTCGCCCTCGTCGACGAAGGTGACGCACAGCACGTCCTCGCCGAAGGCCGGGGCCGCGAGCTCGCCCCACTCCACGATCGCCACCGCCGACTCCTCGACGAGCTCGCCCAGTCCGAGGTCGTAGACCTCGTCCAGGCTGGCCACGCGATAGACGTCGGCGTGGTGCAGCACGTCGATGCCCCGCGAGTTATGACAGGCGTGGGGGCGCACGATGGTGAACGTCGGGCTGGTCACGCGCTCTCTCACCCCGAGTCCGCGCGCCACCCCCTTGACGAACGTCGTCTTGCCCGCGCCCAGGGGGCCCGACAGCAAGACCACGTCGCCGGGGCGCAGGAGGCCCGCGAAGTCCTCGCCCGCGGATTCGGTCGCCGCGGCGTCGGCGCAGTGACGAACGGCTCTCACGCGACCAACCCCCGCAGGATCGCGAGGTCCTCTCGCATCACGGACAGCACCCGGTCCCCGCCGCGCAGCGCGGCCGCCGGGTGATAGGTGGCCAGACCCACTCGCCCGTCGCGCTCGACGACGCGCCCGTGGATGACGCCGATGCCGCGCGTGGCACCCAGGGTGCTTCGCGCGGCGGTCGCGCCCAGGGCGAGCAGGGGGGCCGCGCCCATCTCGGCCATCTGGAGGGCGAACCACGGCGCGCAGGCCGCGATCTCGCGGGGCCGCGGCGCGCGGTTGGCCGGCGGACGGCACTTGACGACGTTGGTGACGAAGCAGTCCTCGCGCGCGAGACCGACCTCGCCCAGGAGACGGAACAGCAGCTGACCGCTGCGTCCCACGAAGGGCTCGCCGCCCTCGTCCTCCTGTCGCCCCGGGGCCTCGCCGACGACCACGATCTTCGGTGGCCGCGGTCCGCTGCCGACGACGACGCGCTGGCGCGTCGCGGCGAGATCGCAGCGCGTGCAGGCGAGCAGTTCGGCGAGTTCGAGATCCGTCATCAGTCCGCGAAGACACGCGGCACGCGCGCGCCGATGCCGCACAGGATCTCCCAGGTGATCGTCGAGGCCCGCTGCGCCCACTCCTCGGCGCTGATGAACTCATCGCCCTGTCGACCGAGCAAGACGACCTCGTCGCCGACGGCGACCTCATCGTCGCCGCAGTCGATGAGGATCTGATCCATCGTGACCGTGCCGGCCAATGGGTAGCGTTTGCCCTTCAACAGCACCTGCGCGCCGGCCTCGAAGAGCCGGCGCGGGTAGCCGTCGGCGTATCCGAAGGGCACCGTGGCGATCGTGGCCGGCCCCGCCAACGCGCGCCGGCGCCCGTAGCTGGGCCGCTCGCCGGCCGCCAGGCGCCGCACCGCGACGACGTGGGCACGCAGGGTGAGGGCCGGCTCGAGAACGGCGCCGGTGCGCTCGAGGGCGCCTGCGAGCCAGGGGTCGGGCAGATATCCGTAGAGGGCGAGTCCGACGCGCGCCATCGAGAGTCGCGCCTCGGGATAGCCCAGCGCCCCAGCGGAGTTCGCCGCGTGCACGACGCGCGGCACCACCCCGCGCGCGGCCAGGCGCGCCCGGGTGTCGAAGAAGACCTGGATCTGGTGCTCGGTGAATGCGCGCTGATCCACGTCGGGCGAATCGGCCACGCTGAAGTGGGTGTAGAGGCCCTCGAAGTCGATTGTGGGCTCGGCGAGGAGCACGTCAACGACGTCATCGACCTCGGCGGGGTCGACACCCATGCGGTGCATGCCGGTGTCGACCTTGACGTGGACGCGATGCAGACCGCCCAGTCGCGCGGCCACCTCGACGGCGTGATGCGCCCCGGCGAGCGAGCCCACGGTGAGAGTTAGAGAGTGGCTCAGCGCATCGGGCACCGTCTCGGGCGGGATCTCGGCCAGCAACAGGATCGGCGCCGAGACGCCGGCGCCGCGCAGCTCGATGCCCTCGTCGACGATGGCCACCGCGAGCGAGTCCGCGCCGGCCGCCAGCGCGGCCTTGGCCGCGAGGGGGGCGCCGTGGCCGTATCCGTTGGCCTTGACGACTGCGCAGAGCTTCGTCTCTCCCAGCATCGAGGCGAGGGTCGCGACGTTGTGGGCGATCGCCGAACGCGAGATCTCGGCCCACGCCGGACGGCGAACGCCCTCAACCGGCACGGGGCCCCTCGTCGGTGGCGATCACCATGGCGATCGCGGTCTGATCGGTGTGAGTGAGCGACAGGTGCAGGGCCGTCACCCCGCGTGAGGCGGCGAGCTCGGCGGCCTCGGCGTGCAGGGCCACGTAGGGCGCGCCGCTGGCGTGCTTGCGCACCTCGATCGCGTGAAAGGGCAGGCCGAGTCCCACGCCCAGCGACTTCATCACGGCCTCCTTGGCGGCGAAGCGCGCGGCCAGGCGCTCGGGGGCATCCTTCGCGTCGAGGCGCTCGGCCTCGGTGAAGAGGCGCGGGGCCATGCGCGCGCGCCGCGACAGGGCCAGGGCGAAGCGCGGCACCTCGACCACGTCCACCCCCACGCCGAGCGTCGCCACTACTCGACCGTGACCGTCTTGGCCAGGTTGCGCGGACGGTCCACGTTGCGCCCGAGGGCCCGGGCCGTCGCGTAGGCGAAGAGCTGCTGGGGGATGATGTCGACCATCGGGGCGAAGAGGGGCTCGGTCGCCGGCACGCGCAGAACGAAGTCAGCCACCGCGGAGATGACGTCGTCGTCGTCGGTGGCTATCGCCACCACGCTCGCGCCGCGGGCCTTCACCTCGGCCAGGTTCGAGAGGATCTTCGCGTGCATCGATGGGTCAGTCGCCACGGCGAGCACCACGACGCCCGGCTCGATCAGGGCGAGGGGGCCGTGCTTGAGTTCCCCCGCCGGGTAGCCCTCGGCGTGCAGGTAGGTCAACTCCTTCAGTTTCAGGGCGCCCTCGAGCGCGGTGGGATAGCCCACGTGGCGCCCGAGGTAGAAGAAGTCGCGCGCGCCGGCGAGCGCGTCCGCCACCGCCTCGACGTCGCCACGGCGCGACAGGGCGAGCTGGACCTGGGCGCCGACCGCGTGCAGGCCTCGGTAGTGGGCCTCGATGTCACGCTCGACCAATGTGCCGCGTAGCTGGGCCAGGCGCAGGGCGAAGAGCTCCAGGGCCGCCACCTGGGCGACGAAGGACTTGGTCGAGGCGACCGAGACCTCGAGGCCGGCCCGCGTGTAGATGACCGCGTCGGCCTCTCGCGCGAGAGACGAGTCCACGACGTTGGCCACGGCCACGACGCGCGCGCCGCGGCGCTGGGCCTCGCGCGTGGCCTGGATGGTGTCGATGGTCTCGCCACTCTGAGAGACGCCGATGACCAGAGTGCCGATCTCCACGATCGGGTCGCGGTAGCGGTACTCGCTGGCGATGTCCACCTCGCAGCTGACCCGCGCCCAGCGCTCGATGGCGTACTTGGCCACCAGCGCCGCGTGATACGACGTGCCCGCCGCCACCAGGACGATGCGCTTGACGTCGCGCAGCTCGTCGTCACTGATCTTCATCTCGTCAAAGCAGATCGCCCCGTCGCGCCGGCGCCGGTCCAAGAGGGTCGCGCGCAGGGCCTCGGGCTGCTCGGAGATCTCCTTGGCCATGAAGTCGTCGAAACCGCCTTTCTCGGCGGTCTCGAGATCCCAGTCAATCGTGAGCTGGCGAAGCCGCACCGGAGCACCCTCGAGATCGATCGCGCGAAAGCCCTCCGGACCGAGGCGCACGACCTCGTCGTCGTTGACCGCGTAGAAGGCGCTCGCCTTGTCGAGGATCGCCGGCACGTCACTGGCCAGGTAGGTGATCCCCGGCGCGGTGCCCACGACGAGGGGCGAGATGCGTCGCGCGGCGACGATGACGTCGGGCTCGGTAGCGTCGAGCACCGCGATCGCGAAGGCCCCGCTGATCACCAGCAGGCTGGTGCGCACCGCCTCGGTCAGGTCCTGACCGTCGCGGCGAGCCTCTTCGATCAGGTGGGCGAGGACCTCGGAGTCGGTGACGGAGGTGAAGACGTGCCCGCGCGCGAGAAGTCCCTCGCGCAACTCGCTGTGGTTCTCGATGATGCCGTTGTGAATGATCGCGATGTGGCCCGAGCAGTCGAGGTGGGGATGCGCGTTGACCGCCTCGGGCGCGCCGTGGGTCGCCCAGCGGGTGTGTCCGAGCCCCGTGGAGAACCCGATCGGGGCGGTTTCGCACTCTTTAACCAGCGCGGCGACCGACTCGGTGCCGGCGGCCGCCCGAGCTCGCCAGGTCGTACCAGCACCGGCCAAGGCCACGCCCGCTGAGTCATAGCCACGGTATTCGAGTCGCTCGAGGCCCTCGAGGAGGGTTCCGAGCGTATCGGGGGCCCCTACGACGCCGATGATGCCGCACATGGCTTCAGCCTACTCGGGGGCCTTTGACGCTCCCGGGGCCGGACGAAAGTGCGCGTGCAGGCGCTCGGTGAACTCGGTGACCACCCTCTCGTCGGTGGACTCGATCATGACGCGCACGACCGGCTCGGTGCCCGAGGGACGCACGAGCAGTCGGACCTCGTCGCCGGCGACCTCGTAGCGGGTCACGAGCTCGTCAAAGAGCGCGTCGACGACGTCACGATCGAAGTCGGACTTCGCCACGTTGACGAGCGCCTGGGGCACACGCCGCCACGCCGCGTCGGCCTGGTCGAAGAGCGGTCCCTTGCGAGCCACCAGCTCACAAAGCGTCAGCGCGGTCAACAGGCCGTCGCCCGTGGGTGCGACGTCGGCGAAGATGACGTGGCCGGACTGCTCACCGCCGAGGCGCCAGGCAACCTCCTCGAGGGCGAGCATCACGTTGCGGTCCCCCACCTCGGTCTCGCGCACCGTGATCTCGGCCGCCCCGAGGGCGCGGTGCAGTCCGAGGTTGCTCATCGTGGTCACGACCAGCCCGCCGCCCAGCGCGCCGCGCGACGCGCGGTCTATCGCGAAGAGCACCATCAGGTCGTCGCCGTCGCGCACGTGGCCGCGGTGATCCACCGCCACCAGCCGGTCGGCGTCGCCGTCGAAGGCCAGTCCAAGGTCGGCCCCCAGGGCAAGGACGGTGGCGACGAGATCGCTGACGTCGGTCGAGCCGCAGCCCTCGTTGATGTTGCGTCCGTCGGGTCGGTCGTGCAGCACGGTGAGGCGCGCCCCCACGTCGGCAAAGAGGGCGGGAGCAACGTGGCTCGCGGCCCCGTTCGCGCAGTCGATCACCAGGTGCAGGCCGGAAAGGTCCACCGGCACGAGGGTGCGCAGGTGCTCGAGATACTCGTCTTGCGCGCCAAGGTCCACCGGCACGGCGGGCGCGGGCTCGCTCGGGCTGGGCGCTTGGGCCAGGGCCAGGGTGATGGCCTCCTCGGTCGCCACGTCGAGCTTCGCGCCACCGACGGCCAGCACCTTGAGCCCGTTGTCGTAGTAGGGGTTGTGCGAGGCCGAGACGACGACGCCGGCGCCGTGGCGCTGGCTCGCGATCACCGCGACCCCGGGGGTCGTGAAGAGCCCGAGGTTCATCGCCGGCGCGCCACCCGCCGTGAGGCCGGCCAGCACGGCCGCCGCCAGCTCGGGCGAGCTCTCGCGGGTGTCGTAGCCGACGTAGACCGTCGTGGCCAGCACCTGGGCCACCGCCCAGCCCAGCCGGTAGGCGACGTCGACCGTGACCTCGTCGTGGGCCCGGCCCCGGATCCCGTCCGTGCCGAAGCGCACGGCGGCGACCATTAGCGCTTCGAGTACTGCGGAGCCTTGCGAGCCTTCTTGAGGCCGTACTTCTTGGTCTCCTTCTTACGCGCGTCGCGCGTCAGAAGTCCGGCCTTCTTGAGCGTGCCGCGCGCGGTCTCATCGATCTCGAGCAGCGAGCGGGCGATGCCGAGGCGCAGCGCGCCAGCCTGGCCGGCCACGCCGCCGCCTTCAATCGTGGCGTCGATGTCATAGGTCTGCTGGGCCTCGATGAGGCGCAGCGGCTCCATCACCATCTGGCGGTGCGTGGCCGAGGTGAAGTAGTTATCGAAGGCGCGCGAGTTGATGGTGATCGTGCCGGTTCCGGGGCGCAGGCGCACGCGCGCCACCGCTTCCTTGCGTCGTCCGGTGGTCTGGGTCAGGGGGCTGGTCACGAAGGTCTCCTTAACCGCGGCGAATCGCCGAGGTGTCAAACGCGGTGGGCTGCTGG
>JAJXTB010000118.1 GCA_021784205.1 Actinomycetes bacterium | reverse complement strand
TCGATACGAGCACCGGGTCGACGACGAGGTTCGCCAGGCGGCCCCCGCGAGCCAACTCGGCGATGGCCACCACCGTGGCCGGCTGGGCGAGCATGCCGGTCTTTACGGCGCTGACCGTGAAATCGTCGAGGACGGCGTCGACCTGGGCCAGCACGTCGGAGGGATCGATCGAGACAACGCGGGTCACCCCGAGCGTGTTCTGGGCGGTGACCGCGGTGATGGCCGTGGTGCCGTGCAGGCTGAACGCGCTGAAGGTTCGCAGGTCGGCCTGGATGCCGGCGCCACCGCCGGAGTCCGACCCGGCGATGCTGAGAGCGGTGAGTGGTTCCACGAAGCAACCCTAGTAATCGGGGGACTTCGGACGTTCTCAACCTCGACGTCAACGCCGGCACCGACGTAGCGGGGGATCACGCAGTCGACACCGAGGTCGTCGCGCGACGCTGAGTACGATTGGGACGTGGACGAACACGTTGCGATCGGATCGATTCGAGCGAGTTCCAGATTGGTCGTGGGTACCGGGGGATTCCGTTCGATGGACGTGCTCGCCGAGTCGCTCTCGGCCAGCGGTTCATCGGTCGCCACGGTCGCGTTGCGGCGCGTGGACCCCTCGGTGAAAGGTTCGATCTACGAACTCCTGATGGGTCTCGGATTCACGCTGCTACCCAACACGGCGGGCTGCTACAGCGCCGCCGAGGCGATCAAGGTCGCCGAACTCGCTCGCGAGGCCTTCGAGACCAATCTCGTCAAGCTCGAGGTGATCGGCGACGACGTAACCCTGCTGCCCGACACGACCGAGACACTGCGTGGCGCCGAGGAGTTGGTGCGCCGGGGCTTCGAGGTCTGGGCGTACACCTCTGACGACCTGATCGTCGCCGAGCGACTGGAACAGGCCGGCTGCGTGGCCGTG
This sequence comes from Actinomycetes bacterium, assembly GCA_021784205.1. The sequence goes on along the minus strand of JAJXTB010000118.1, from coordinate 6,610 downwards.
ATGCCCCTGGGCTCACCGATCGGTTCGGGACTCGGAATCCGCAACCCGCACGCGATCTCGTTGATCGCGTCGCGCCTGAGCGTTCCGGTGCTGCTCGACGCGGGCATCGGCACGGCCTCGGACGCCGCGCTCGCCATGGAACTCGGTTGTGACGGGGTGCTCGCGGCGTCGGCGATCAATCGCGCGCTCGACCCTGTCCTGATGGCGACGGCAATCCGTGACGGCGTGCGCGCGGGATTCGCGGCGCGGTCGGCCGGACGGATACCCCCGCGTGTGCACGCCGAAGCGTCCACGACGAGCCTCGGACGGCCCGACCTGTTCGTCGGGTGACCCGGCGAGCGAACTACACCTGTGTAGTCCGGACTGGTACGCTGGGGGTGCCTCGGTCGGGAGGGACGAAATGATGCAGCGCACGACGGGATTCAGTGGTCCACTGGTCTGTCGACTGACGGGGGTTACCTACCGTCAGCTCGACTACTGGGCGAGGACGGGTTTGGTGACGCCCTCGGTCACGCCGGCGACCGGCAGCGGCTCCAAACGCGCTTACAGCTACGGTGACGTCCTCGAGGTGAAGGTCATCAAATCGCTCCTCGACGCCGGGGTAGCGCTCACCAAGGCGCGCCAGGCGGTCGAGTGCCTGCGCGGTTCTCTGGGTGTAGACCTCGCGTCGGCGAGCCTCGTGCTCAGCGAGCACGGTTCGGTTCTCGCGCACAGCGACGGCGACCTCGTCGACCTGTTGCGCGGCGGTCAGGGAGTCTTCAATATCGTTCCCCTGGGTGGGGTGGTCGCCGAACTCTCGACCACGATCAACTCGGTGCAAGAGACAACGTCGGAGAGGGAGACTCGTTCGGCGTGAAGTCCGAAGATTCCGGTGGCGTCGACGAGCGTCGTCACCCGTCGCGCCTGAGGAGCCCCGCGGTTGACTTCGCGCACCCGAGCGAGCGGGTGCTGGCGAACCTGATGACGCTCTACGGGGTGTCGTGGCGCTACGAACCCGTGGAGTTCCCACTCGCCTGGGACGACCACGGCCACGCCATCCGTGGCTTTCGACCTGACTTCTACCTGCCCGACTATCGGTTGTTCGTCGAACTCACGGTGTCCGACCAGCGCCTCGTGACCAAGAAGAACCAGAAAGTGCGCGCCTTTCGCTCGCTCTACCCCGAGCTCGAGATCGTGGTCGTCTACCAGCGCGACTTCGTGGCGCTGCTCACTCGTCACGACCTGGGCTCGCTGCGTAACGTCGCGGCGTAGAGTTGGCCCCGTGACTGACCGACACCCGTTCCTCTACGACACCCACGTTGAACTCGGGGCGAAGATCGTCCCCTTCGGCGGCTGGGCGATGCCCCTGCAGTACCAGACCGGCACCGTGGCTGAACACCTCAGTTGTCGCCGCGACGCCGTGGTCTTTGACGTGAGTCACCTCGGAACGGTGCGTTGCGACGGACCGGGCATGTACGACGCGATCCAACGGACCCTCACCAATGACCTGGCCAAGATCGAACCGGGTCGCGCCCAGTACACGCACCTGTTGAACGACGACGGCTTCGTCGTGGACGACATCATCGTCTGGTGGGTCGGTCCCGAGGAGTTCGACGTCATGCCGAACGCCTCGAATACCGCGGGGGTCACCGAGGCCCTGCCGGGCCGCGACGTCACGGGCGAACGCTGCGTCCTCGCCGTTCAGGGTCCTCGCGCGCGCGAGCGGGTGAAGGCCGTCGACGAGCGTTTCGCGTCGGTCGGGCGATTCCGCGTCGCGCGCTTCGACTACCACGGCGTCGAGGTGCGCGTGGCGGGCACCGGCTACACCGGTGAAGCGGGACTCGAACTGAGCGTGCCCAACGAGGTGGCCCGCGACCTGCTGTACGCGCTGATCGAGGCCGGGGTCACGCCGGCGGGGCTGGGCGCGCGCGACACGCTGCGCCTCGAGGCCGCGCTCCCGCTCTACGGCCACGAGCTCACCCTGTCGTCCACGACCCTCGAGGCGGGGCTCGGATGGGTACTCGGGTGGGACAAGACGACCTTCCGGGGACGCTCCGCCGTCGAGGCGGAACGGGCGCGCGGGGTCGCGCGCCACCTCACGGGCATCGTCGCCGACGGTCGCCAGCCCCTGCGCGAGGGGGGCGTGGTGCGCGTCGACGGCCGGATCGTTGGCGCTTTGACGTCGGGCAACTACTCACCGGTGCTCGAGCGCGGAATCGGTCTCGCGATGGCCACCGAGGTTCTCCCAGCGGCTCACCCCGTCACCGTCGAGCTGCGCGGGCGCAGCGTCGCCGCGGCGACGGTCGAGCTTCCCTTCGTTCGAAAGGCGTCCTGACGTGGCCGACTACCTCCCGCACACCGACGACGAAGTCGAGGCGATGCTCGCCTTCCTCGGCCTGGAGTCCCTCGACGACCTGTTCGCGCACATCCCGGCCGCGGTGAAACTCGCCGGCGGCGCCACGGGTCTGCCCGAAGGGCGCTTCGAACCCGACGTCGCCGACGAGTTCGCGCAGTTCACGCGAGCGAACCGCGCCACGGCGAACCAGTTGGTCTGCTTCGCCGGCGGCGGCGCCTACGACCACGAGGTGCCCAACGTCGTGCGCGCGCTCGCCTCGCGCTCCGAGTTCGTCACCGCCTACACGCCCTACCAGCCCGAAGTCGCCCAGGGCGTCCTGCAGGCTCTGTTCGAGTATCAGACGCTGGTTGCGAGGTTGAGCGGACTGCCCGTCGCCAACGCCTCGCTCTACGACGGCGCCACGGCGCTCGTTGAGGCGCTCAACCTCGCCGGCGGCTCGACGGGCCGCTCCACGATGGTGGTCTCGTCGGGGGTGCACCCGCACTGGCGCGCCGTCGTGCGCACCTTCGCGCGAGGCACCGGTCACCGGGTGATCGAGGTCCCGCTCGTCGACGGCGTGACCGACTGGTCCGGGGTCGACGTCGACGAGGCGGCCGCGGTCGTGGTGGCCTACCCGAACTACCTCGGCGTGCTCGAAGACATGGCCGCGGCGCGCGCCAACGCCACGCGCCTGGGTGGGCTGTTCGTGGTGGCCGGTGACCCGGTCGCCGCGGGTGTCCTACGCACGGCGGGGGACTGGGGAGCCGACGTCTACGTCGGAGAGGGCCAGCCCTTCGGCACCGCCCTCTCCTTTGGTGGTCCCTACCTCGGTCTGTTCGCGGTCGCCGCACAGCACGTTCGTCGCCTGCCGGGCCGAATCGTCGGTGAGACCGTCGATACGAACGGCCGACGGGCCTTCGTGACGACCCTGCGCGCTCGTGAACAGGACATTCGCCGCGAGAAGGCGACCTCGAACGTCTGCACGAACCAGACGTTGATGGCGGTCACCGCGGCGATCCAACTCGGGTGGCTCGGCACGGCGGGACTACGCCAGGTCGCGGTCGCGAGCGCGATCGGCGCCCACACGCTCTTAGACGCGCTTCGAACCATCGAGGGGGTCGAACCCTTGGTGTCGGCCCCGTTCCTGCGCGAGTTCGCCGTGCGCTTGCCGCGCCCGGCCGACGAGGTCATCGCGGCGATGGCCGGTGACGGGATCCTCGCGGGTCTGTCGGTCTCGGCGCTGACCGGCGGGGCAGACCCGTCGATCGCCGGCGACCCGTCCAACGTGTTGCTCGTCGCGGTGACCGAGCGGCGCACACAACTGGAGCTCGACGCCTACGTCGACTCGCTTCGAAAGGCGGTCCGGTGATGACGGCGTCCCAGCCCGGCGGGCGAGCGGCCTCGATCCCGTTGATGGGTCACGAGATCGAACCCACGATGTTCGAACTCTCCGTGCCCGGCCGCTCAGCGGCCCAACTGCGCACCACCGGCATCGCGCCGCGCTCGATCGCGTCGATGGTACCCGCGGAGCACCTGAACCCCGAACCGCTCGTCACGGCCGACCTCGCCGAGCGCGACCTCGTGGGCCACGTGACGCGCCTGTCGCACCGTCAGTTCTCGGTGGACCTGGGCGCGTACCCACTGGGTTCGTGCACGATGAAGTACAACCCGAAGTTCTGTGACGCGATCGCGGCCGACCCGGGACTCGCCTCGGTGCACCCCGGAGCGCCGGCCACGATGGTCCAGGGGTGGCTCGAACTGCTGGTGACCCTCGAGGAACGACTCTGCGCGATCACCGGCATGGCGGCGGCGACCCTGCAGCCGGCGGCCGGGGCGGCGGGGGAGTTGACCGGGCTCTTGTTGATGCGCGCCTACCACGACGCCAACGGTGAGCAGCGACGTCGCGTGATCATCCCCGACTCCTCGCACGGCACGAACCCGGCCTCGGTGACCCTCGGCGGTTACGAGGTCACCACGGTGCCCTCCAACGAGCGCGGGCTCGTCGACCTCGACGCGTTGCGCGCCGCCCTCGGACCCGACGTCGCGGGAATCATGCTCACCAATCCCAACACGGTCGGACTGTTCGAGGAACAGATCGTCGAGATCGCCGAAGCGGTGCACGACGTGGGCGGGCTGCTTTACTACGACGGCGCCAACCTCAACGCCATCCTCGGCGTGGTGCGCCCCGGTGACATGGGATTCGACATCGTGCACATGAACCTGCACAAGACCTTCGCGACGCCCCACGGAGGCGGGGGACCCGGGGCGGGACCCGTCGCGGTCTCGGCGCGACTCGAACAGTTCCTACCCGGGCCGCGCGCCGCGCGCGTCGAGCGACGCTACGAGTGGGTGACGCCGAGCGCGTCGATCGGCCGGGTCCACGGCTGGCACGGCAACGCGCTGGTGCTCGCCCGGGCGCTCGCCTACATCGAGGTCCACGGCGCCGCGGGCCTCGAGCGCGTGGCCCAGCACGCCGTCTTGAACGCCAACTGGCTGCGCCGACGCCTCGCCGACACGCTGCCGGCCGCCTACGACCGACCGTGCATGCACGAGTGCGTGTTGACCGCGACGTCGGTGAAGTCGGCCTACGGGGTGAAGGGACTCGACATCGCCAAGGCACTGCTCGATGAGGGGTTCCACGCGCCCACGGTCTACTTCCCCCTGATCGTGGACGAGGCATTGATGTTCGAGCCGACCGAGACCGAGAGTCCCCAGACCCTCGAGGCACTGGCCGTGGCGGTTGAGTCCATCGTCGCGCGCGCGGCGACCGATCCCGAGGGGCTGCACCGTGCGCCCACGCACACGCCGGTGTCGCGCGTGGACGAGGCGCGCGCGGCCCGTCACCTGATCGCCACCGAGGACGACGCCGAACGCTGACGGGCCGGGTAGCCCCGCGGGCCCCGATACCATGGCCCCATGGACGCACCGCTGATCGGCGTGACGGGTCGACGCTGGTCGGCGGCCCGCCTCGCGACGGCCGTGCCGCCGGCGATGTCGGCTCTCACGGTCGACGTCCATTTCGCTGACTACGCGGCGTCCATCGCCGCCGCGGGGGGCATCCCGGTCCAGCTGACCCGCGACGCACCGACCGCGGCCCTGCTCGAGCGCCTCGACGGACTCGTGCTGAGTGGGGGAGCCGACATCGAACCCGGCCGCTACGGGGCGGCGCCCGAACCCGACCTCGGCGAGGTCGAACCGGACCGCGACGCCTGGGAGCTCTCCCTGTTCGAGGCGGCTGGCGCGCTCGGCATGCCGGTGCTCGGGGTCTGTCGCGGGCTGCAACTCGTCAACGTCGCCTTCGGCGGTACGCTTCGCCAGCACGTGGAACTCGACGAGGGCGCCGGCCACCCCCAGTGGGACGTCGACGGGCGGGTACAGACCCACGAGGTGACCACGGTCGCTGGCACGAACCTGCGCGCGCTCGTGGGCGAGAGCATCGGGGTCAACTCCCTGCACCATCAGGTCGTGGACACGGTGGGCAAGGATCTCGTCGTGACGGCCCACGCGAGTGATGACGTCGTCGAGGGTCTCGAGACGGGTGACGGCCGCGTCCTCGCGGTTCAGTGGCACCCCGAACTCCTCGCCAAGCCCGATCCGACGTTCTCCTGGATCGTCGAACGCAGCCGGCGTTACCGGGCCCGGCGGCCGCTCAGCGCAGGGTGAGCGACATGCCGAGCGCGAAGGCGAGGCCCGAGACGACCGGCGTCGCCACGACGACCGCCGCGGCGTAGCCCCAGTGGTGCTCGCGCTGCAAGAGCGCGGGGATCGCGAAGGCCGACGAGAAGGTGGTGAGCCCGCCGCAGAAGCCGGTGAGCAGGATCGCGTGGAGGTGCGCGTCAGCCGCACCCGTGAGCCGATAGACGATCCAGCCGGCGATGAATGCGCCGAGTGCGTTGGCCCCGACCGTCGCCCAGGGCCGGCGGGTCGGGTGATGTCTGCGTACGAGGTACTCGATGACAAAACGCACCGCGGCGCCGATCGCGCCGGCCACGGCCACGAGCAGGAGCGTCACGGGTGGTGACGCAGTCCGAGCCAGGCCGCGAGGACCCCGCTCGCGAGTGATCCCGCGGCGACCGCGACACCGATCAGGACCGAGATATGCCAGATCGCCGCCCAGGCGACGACGAGACTCGAGTACGACGTGAAGCCGCCGAGCAGCCCGGTGATGATCAGCAGGCGCCAGGGGTCGTTGGGATCGTGGGCGCGCAGTCTGGTGCGCAGCAGCCAGGTCGCGACGTAGACGCCGAGGGCGTTGATGGCGAGCAGGACCCACGGGACCTGGGTCGTCCAGTCCGT
>JAJXTB010000017.1 GCA_021784205.1 Actinomycetes bacterium | reverse complement strand
ACCGAGTTCCAGGCGGTGCAGTTCATGCCCGCCTTCATCTTGCCCCAGACGCTGCTCTGCGGACTCTTCGTGCCGCGCGAGCAGCTGCCCACGGCGCTGCACTGGCTCTCGGACGTGCTGCCGATGTCCTACGCCGTCGACGCCACGCGCCACCTCAGTGACCCCGTGTCTTCGGGTGGACGATGGATCCTCGACGCGGGGGTCATCTTCGCCTTCGTCGTCGTCGCTCTGGCGAGCGGGGCCGCCACGCTGCGGCGTCGGACCCGCTGACACGCCGAGAGTCGTTCAGAGAACGCGCAGCTGGGTCTTGTAGCGCTGACCGTTCTCCACGTACAGGGCCGCGCCCTCGGCGATGGCCGCCTGGTCGCTTGCGCCTTCCTTGATCGTCGCAGGCACGCCCACCGCCAGGGCGCCCTCGGGCACCAGGGTGCGGTTGCGCACCACCGCGCCGGCCGCCACCGTGGCGCCCGTGTGGACCTCGGCGTGGTGTAGGACGACCGAGGAGCTGCCCACGAGCGCGCCGTCGTGGATGACGCATCCCTCGAGGTGGGCGTTATGGCCGACCACGCAGTCGCTGCCCACCACCGTCGGGAACTCCTCGACCGCGTGCACAATCGTCCCGTCCTGGATCGACGTACGTTCGCCCACGATGATCGTGCCGTAGTCGCCGCGCAGCACCGCGCCCGGCCAGATCGACGAAAGCGCCCCGATGCGCACGTCGCCGATCACCACGGCGTCGGGGTGGACGAAAGCGTCGGGGTGCACCGCGGGTACCCGCTCACCCAGGGCATAGATCGGCATGGTCTCCTCCTAGTGGGTCAGCCACGAAATTAACTGGTAGAGGCGCCAGATCAAGTAGATGATCGTCACCACGATGAAAAACCGCCACCGCCAGGGCATCGGCTCGCGTGCCGGCTCAGTGACGCTCTGACCACACACGTCGCACGTGTCGCCCTCGACGGGCCGGTCACAGTTCTCACACCACGAGGCCACTAGTCGATCCTGACTCGCACCTTCAGTGGCGTCGAACCCAGCTCGAAGCGCTCGCGCAGGCTGCGCTCCACATAGCGAAGGTAGGTGGCCGGCAGCCGTCCCGAGACGAAGAGCGTGAAGGTCGGTGGCTCGCTCGCCCCCTGAACGGCGTAACGGATCTTGCCGGTGGGCGCGGGCTGCTTGATCTGCAGGTCGCGGATCGCGCGATTGAGTACGCCAGTGGGCACACGAGTCGCGTAGTCCGCGGCGGCCTCGCCGAGGGCCGGCAGCAGCTTGTGCACGCCGCGCCCGGAAATGGCCGTGGTCTTGATGACCGGGGCGCTGCCGAGAAACGCGAGACGGTCACCGAGCCTGGCGAGGACCTGGGGGCGCTCCTCGGTGGGGATCAGCTCCCATTTGTTGAGAACCACGATCGCCGGGCACCCCGCGCCGGCGATGCGCTCTGCCAGGCGCTGGTCCTGGCCGGTCACGCCGATGGTCGCGTCGATGACCAGCACCGCGATGTCGGCGCGGTCGAGCGCTTCGAGGCTGCGCAGGACCGCGTAGGTCTCCAAGCCCGCCTCGGTCTTGGCGCGCCGGCGCATGCCTGCGGTGTCGATAAAGCGGATCAGCCCTTGGTTGGTCTCCACGACGGTGTCGATGGCGTCGCGCGTGGTGCCCGGCATGTCGTGGACCACCGAACGCTCCTCGCCGATGAGCTGATTGAAGAGGGTGGACTTGCCCACGTTGGGCCGGCCGACGATCGCCACGCGCAACGCGCCGTCGTCGGGCTCCTCCAAAGGGGTCTCGTCGGCCTCGTCGGCCAGGATCAGGCGGTCCACGATGGCGTCGAGCAGGTCGCCCGCACCGCGCCCGTGCAGGGCGCTGATCGTGAACGGCTCGCCCACGCCCAACTGGAGGAACTCCCAACTCTGGGCGTCGTGGTTCGCGTCGTCGACTTTGTTGGCGACGAGCAGGATCGGTCGACCGCTGCGCAGGGCCCAGCGCGCCGCCTGCAGGTCCTCGTCGACGACGCCGGTCGTCACGTCGACGACCAGGATCACCAGGTCTGCCGCGGCGAGCGCGGTCTCGGCCTGCTGAGAGACCTTGGACTGAAGGTCATCACCACTGGTCGTCCAGCCTCCCGTGTCGATGACGTCGAAGGTGATCCCGCGCCACTCGACCTCGACGCTCTTGCGGTCACGAGTCACGCCGCGATGCTCTTCAACCACCGCGACTCGCCGTCCCGCCAGGCGGTTGACCAGCGAGCTCTTGCCGACGTTGGGCCGGCCCACGATGACGACCTGCTTGCGCTTCATCGTGCTGCCATGACCGGGGACGAGATCTCCTCGAGCACGCGACGCAAGTCGAGGCCCGTGGTTGGCACCGTGCGCACGCGACGGGGCAGGTCCTCGAGGGTCAGCCCGTCGAGGAAGCGCCCCTCGTTCACGCACACGTCAGGGATCAGGACCGTGGTGTCGAGGGTCATCTCGCCCAGGGCCCTTGTCAGGTCCGCTCCGGTCAGAAGACCGGCCACCTTGATGTTGCCGCCGAAGTACTGGTTAGCCACGGGGCGCACCTCGACGTGGGAGTAGCCCACCGTATCGAGCAGATCGCGCAGGATCGGCGCGGCGTACTCGCCGGTGACGATCGTCACCGACTCGCCTCCATCACCCGCGCAGGACCCGCGCGCCGCGCGGTATCCCCATGCCGGCGCGCCGTCGACGCTCTGGAAGAATCCCGTGCCCAGCGTGTCCATGACAACCTCGTCGAGGAAGCTCTGGCGAAACGCCGCCACCAGGCCGATGCCGTTCTCGGCCTGGTCCAGGGAGTCGAAGTAGGAGGGCTCGCGCGGGTCGATCCCGGCGACCAGGTAGAACTCGTCGCTCGCATTGATAGAAACGGCAAGGCCCATCTCGCGCACCAGGTCGTGGTAGCGCTCGGCGAGGCCGACCACGACGACCGCCTCGTCGCGGGTGTGCGGACGCATCGACTCTTCGAGAGAGAAGTCGCTCACTCCCACCGGCACCAGCGCCAGCGAGGCCAGCCCGGGGTACGTCGTCACGACGTCGTCGAGGGTGCGCTCAAGCTCGGCACCGTCGTTCACGCCCGGACACAGCACGACCTGGCCGTGGACCTCGATGCCCGCGTTGAGCAGTTCGCGTAGCCAGCGCAGGCTCGTGGCCCCGCGCGGGTTGCGCAACATCTCGGCGCGCAGCCCGGGATTGGTGGTGTGGATCGACACGTAGAGCGGCGACAACCGCTCCTCGATCACGCGCTCGAGGTCGAACTCGGTAAAGCGCGTCAGCGTTGTGTAATTGCCGTAGAGGAAGGAGAGGCGAAAGTCGTCGTCCTTCACGTAGAGCGAGCGACGAAGGCCCTTGGGTAGCTGGTAGATGAAGCAGAACGTGCAGTGGTTGTCGCACGTGCGGATCCGGTCAAAGACCGCCGAGTCGATCGACAGGCCCAGGGGCGCCCCGGCGTCCTTTTCGATGACGACCTTGCGGGCCAGATCGCTCCCCTCGCGCTTGACGAGCAGCACGACACGCTCACCGTCGACCAGCTGCTGGTATTCGATGATGTCGGTCGGCTCGCGGCCGTTGATGCTGACGAGCTCGTCACCGACGGCCAGATCCACGCTCGCGGCGGGCGAGTCAAAGGAAATCGAGGAAATGCGGGCGCCCGACACCCCGCCAGCCTAATGGCGCGCGACGTCTCCTCACTAGGCTGGCTTCGTGAGTGTGGACAAGGTTGTTCTGGCCGCTCCAAGAGGGTTCTGCGCCGGCGTCGAGAAGGCCATCAAGGCCCTGGACTGGATGACGCGGATCTTCGAAGCCCCGGTGTACTGCTACCACGAGATCGTCCACAACCAGTTCGTCGTCAATCACTTCACCTCCCTCGGGGTCGTCTTCGTCAATGACGTCGCCGACGTGCCGCGCGGGGCGCCGGTCATGCTCTCGGCCCACGGCTCGCCCCCCCAGGTCATCGAGGCCGCGCGCCGCGGCGGCGGCACCGTCATCGACGCCGTGTGCCCCCTGGTGACCAAGGTCCACCACGAGCTCAAGGTGCGCGCGCGCAAGGGCTACACCATCCTCTACGTCGGCCACGAGGGCCACGAGGAGGCCGTGGGCACCATGGCGGTCGCCCCCGACTCGGTGCACCTGATCGAGACCATCGCCGACATCGACCGCCTGGCCGGGCTCGAGGGCCCTGTGGCGCTCCTCAGCCAGACGACGCTGAGTCTGGACGAGTGGCAGGACCTGCGCGACCACGCCCAGGAGGTCTTTCCCGATATCTGGATGCCGAATCGCAGCGACCTGTGCTTCGCCACCACCAATCGCCAGGCGGCGCTGCGCGCGATCGCGGCCGAGGCCGACGCCGTCATCGTCATCGGCTCAGCCAACTCCTCGAACACGGTCGCCCTGGCCACCGTGGCCCGCACCAGTGGGGCGTCGCGGGTCTTTCGCGTCAACGGCGTGCGCGACCTGCCCGACGACCTCGAGGGCGTCGTTGCAGTGACCGCCGGGGCCTCCGCGCCCGAATCACTGGTCAACGAGGTCCTCGACGCCCTCAATCCCCGCGACGGCGTGAGCGTGCGCACGGCCACTGTCGAGGACGAGTACTTCCCTCCCCCGCCCGAGCTTCGCGAGACCCTGCGCACCCTCGCGGCCCTGCTCGACGTGTGCCTGGCCGCACCGACGCGCTCGAGCTTCGACGCCGCGGCCGACCGTGAGTTCACCGCGGCCCAGGTTCTCTCGGCCATCAGCCGTTAATCCTGACGGGGAGGGCCCCACCGGTATACTCTCCATGTGAATTCCTTCCCGAGCATGGACGTCTCCACGCGTGAGCAGTGGATGGCCATCGTCGAGGAGACGATCTCCGCTCAGCCGCGCGTGGCGCGCCAGCTTTTGGACATGGTCCGGGGCCTCTCGAGCGTCACCGACGGATTCAGCGTCGATCAGATGGTGCACGCGCTGCAGACTGCCACGCGGGCCGAGCGCGACGGCGCGGACGAACAGGTGGTGGTCGCCTCGCTGCTCCACGACGTCGGCAAGCTGATCTCGGTGCCCAACCACCCGCGTATCGCCGCGGAGATCCTGCGTCCCTACGTGCGCGACGAGGTCTACGCGATGATCGCCTACCATCAGGACTTCCAGGGCCGCTACTACTACGAGTACCTGGGGATGGATCCCAACCTGCGCGAACAACACCGCGATCAGCCATGGTACGAGTTGGCCGAGCGCTTCGCCGATTCCTGGGACCAGACGTCCTTTGACCCCGACTACGACCACGAGCTCCTCGAACACTTCGAGCCGATGGTTCATCGCGTCTTCGCCCAAGCCCACTCACTCTAAGGACACCATGGCCAGCCACGACCTCGAGAAGCGCCGCCTCAGCAAATTGCGCCACTACGCCATCGAGCAGGCCATGGCCCAGCTCGAGGCCGAGCGTCCGGGTTACCAGCCGCAGCCGATCGTTGCTTCGATCTGCGCCTACGAAGAGGAGGGCAACATCGGCGCCGTCTTAGAGGCGATGCCCGAGACCATCAACGGCGAGCCCTACACGATCCTCGTCGTGGTCGACGGCGGCGAGGACAAGACCGCCGAAATCGCGCGCAGCTTCCCCAATGCGGTCGTCATTGAGTTCCCGGTGAACCTGGGACACGGCGTGGCGTTGCAGGTGACCTATCGCTACTGCATCGATCACAACGTGAAGTACGTCGTGACACTCGACGCCGACGGTCAGAACGACCCCGCCGAGATCCCCGACGTGCTGGCGCCCCTCTTGAACGACCAGGCCGACTTCGTGGTCGCCAGTCGCCGTCTGGGCCAGGACCGCACGTCCGACAAGTTTCGCAAGCTTGGGGTGCTGACCTTCTCGTTCATCATGAACCGCATGACCGGCGCACACCTCACCGACACCTCGACCGGCTATCGCGCGCTGCGTGTGACGATGCTCGCCGACGTCATCGACCGCCTGACACAAGAGCAGTACCAGACCGCCGAACTGCTCATTACCTGTCTCAAGCGCGGGTGGCGGGCCGCGGAGGTGCCTACCGTGTGGCACCCGCGCCAGTCGGGCACGACCAAGAAGGGCGCCAACTGGCTCTTCGGCTTTCGCTACGCCCGGGTTGTCTTTGGCACCTGGTGGCGAGAGCGCTAGCCCAACTGGTCGAGGGCCTCTTGGTAGACCCGCTCAAGTTCAGCACGTAATTCTTCGCTCTTGGCCGTGATCGCGCGGCGCGAGACCCGCCCCTGGCCCTCCGTCGAGGGAGGGGCGATCGGCGCACCGATCACGATGCGAATCCGCGCCGGGCGGGGCAGCCACTTGCCTGACGGCATCGCCTTCTCTGAACCGCCGACCCCGACGGGCACCACCGTCGCGCCGGTGCGCGCGGCCACGAACATGGCGCCGTCGCGCAACTCGGCGACCGCACGGCCCTCTTTGCGAGTTCCTTCGGGAAAGAGCACTAGGGCGTGACCACGACGCAGCACCTCTTCGGCCAGGGCCATGCTCTCGCGATCCGCGCTGCCGCGCTTGACGGGAAAGGCGCCCAAATGCAGAAGCAGAATTCGCAGGGGCGCGAACTTGAAAATACCGTCCTTGGCCATGAAGAAGACCTTGCGCGACGAGATGAACAAGGTGAAGGCGAAGTCGACGTTGGAGCGGTGAATCGGCGCGATCAGCACCGGGCCGACCAAGGGAATGTTCTCCTTGCCGGTGACGCGCGGGCGATAGAGCACGTAGGAGAGGAACGTGAGCAGTCCCGCCACGAGGCGATAGACCACGGTCTTGTTCTCGTTTATCTCGAGCGTTGCGCTGTCAGACATCGGATGATCTCTCCCACCACGTCCTCGACGGTTCGATCCGTCGTGTCTATCACCGTCGCGTCGTGCGCCTGGCGCAGAGGCGACGCGGCGCGACTCGAATCCACCTGATCGCGTCGGGCCACCGAGTCCGCGTCCTCGTCTCCTCGACGCCGACTGCGCTCCTCGAGTGAGGCGGTCAGGTAGATCTTGAGCGTCGCGTCGGGAAAGACGACCGTCGTGATGTCGCGTCCCTCGACGACGGTGCCTACGGGCTGGGCGTCCGCCCACTCTCGCTGACGACGCACCATCGCGCGACGAACCTCGGGGTTGGCCGCCACCACGGAGACGGCGAGGTTGGTGGTTTCGCTGCGAATCTCGTCCTCGACGTCGCGGCCGTTGACTGTCACGCGCGGCAACGTGGTGAGCGTGACCGAATTGGCCAGCTCGGCCAGCGCGCCGGCGTCATGCACGTCGAGACCGCGAGCCAGTGCCTCGACCGTCACCGCGCGATACATGGCGCCGGTGTCGAGGAATGACCAACCGAGGGCGCCGGCCAGGGCCCGCGCCACCGTGGACTTGCCCGAGCCCGCCGGTCCGTCGATCGCGATGACCGCCTCGCTCATTGCAGGGATGCTAGATCGTCGAAGAACGCCGGGTAGCTCGACGACACACTGTCCGCGCCGCCGATCACTCCCCCGCGACCGGCGCTGGCGGCGATCGCGGCGGCCATGACCATGCGGTGATCGAGTTCGACATCGAGGCTGAACGACGCGAACGCCGCGGCGGTCCCAAGGCCGAGGACGAAGAAGTCATCGCCGTCGCTCCAGGTCTTACACCCCAGCGCCGTCGCCAGGGCAATCGAGCCCGAGAAACGGTCGGACTCCTTCACCCGCAGTTCGCCGACGTTTCGAAAAGTGCTCACCCCCGTGGCCGCGGCAGCGGCCACGGTGAGAACCGGCACCTCGTCGACCGAAGGGATCTCCGCGGCCAGAATCTCGGTCCCGACCAATGATGAGCTCGCCACGTGCAGCGAGCCGTCGTGCCACGCAATGTCGGCCCCCATGCGCTCCAGTACCCCCACGAAACCGATCCGCTCGGGAGCCGTGTCAATCGGCTCGATCTCGATGACCGCGTCGCGATGGATCGCACCCAGAACGGCGAAGAACGCCGCCTGAGACGGGTCACCGGGCACGCGCCAGTGCTGGGACGTGGGCCTGCCCGGAGAGACCACCACCTCACGGCCCGTCGCGGTCTCGACACTCGTGAGATGGATCCCGCACCTGCGCATCATGTCTTCGGTCGTCGATCGCGTGCGTGGATCTTCACGAACACTCGTCGCTCCGTCGCCGACCAGACCGGCGAAGAGGATCGCAGACTTGACCTGGGCGCTGGCGATCGGCACGTCGTAGGAAATGGCCCGCAACGGTCGCGCCCCAAGTACCGTCAGTGGCGCGGTCATCGCATCACCACGCCCGGTCACCTGCGCTCCCATGAGCCGCAACGGCCGCGCGACGCGGTCCATGGGACGACGAGAAAGCGACGCGTCCCCGACCAGACGGTGTTCGCCGGGGATTCCGGCGACGATGCCCGCGAGAAGTCGCATCGTGGTGCCCGAATTGGCGCACTCGAGAACCTCGCTAGAGGTCCTCAGCCCGCGGCGTGGCCCCTCGACGACGACCACGCCGTCACGCGTATCGACGCTCGCACCCAGTTGCGCCATGATCTGGGTGGTGGCGGCCACGTCCTCGCCCCGGGAGAGACCTTCGATGTGCGAGGTTCCGCGCGCCAGGGCGCTCAGCATCAGCGCCCGGTGCGACGCGCTCTTATCACCCGGTACGCGCACCACCCCGCGCAGACGAGCCGCCGCGAGGACCTCACGCGTCGTCATGTCTCCTCCGCGACCACGAAGCCCTGGCTAACCAACTCCTCTATCAGACGATGAGCCTGTTCGGCGTCGACGGCCAACAGCAGCGTGCCGCTGACGCCCTCGATGCCGTGGGCGATCTCGATGTCGTAGATGTTCACGAGAAGCTCGGAGGCGGCGCGCGTCACCCGCGCCAGCTCACCGGGCTGGTCCGAGACGCCCACGCGCAGGTAGGTGAGGTTCTCCGCGTTGAGGGCACGCCCGGGCAGCATGCGTCGCGCGTGTGACGCGTCGTGGAGAGTATCGGCGATCGCCGCACGCTGGCTGGTGGATATCGCGTCGCGTAGACGGCGCAGGCGCTCTTCGAGAGAGTCGAGCGTCGCCACGACGGCCTCACGGTTCTCAATCAACACATCCGGCCAGATTGACGGGTCGCCCGCCGCGATGCGCGTCATATCGCGGAATCCTCCGGCGGCGAGCTGGAGCAAAACTGCGTCTTGCTCGGCAGCCTCGGCGGCCTCGTTCATCAACGCCCCGGCCAGCAGGTGCGGAACGTGGCTCGCCAGGGCCACCAAGCGGTCATGGTCGCCCGCCGCGATCGCCACGACGTTCGCGCCGAGCTCACGCAGGATGCCGTGCAGGCGCGTGTAGGTTGCGGGGCGGGTGTGATCCGTAGGAGTCAAGACCCACGTGCAGCCGCGGAACATGTCGGCGCGCGCAGCGCGCCAGCCACGCTGCTCTGAACCAGCCATGGGGTGCCCGCCCAGGAACCGCGGATCCTCCAGCCCGCCGACTATCGCGCCCTTGACCCCGGCGACGTCGGTGACGATCAGCTCCGGCGAGGACGCACCCGCGAGGACCTCGCGCGCGACCTCCAGCACCGTGCCGGCGGGCGTGGCGATCACCACTAGAACAGTTGCGACCTCGAGGCCGCCCTCGTCGAGTAGACCAGCACTGCGAGCCTCGGTCACAACCGACTCGTTACGGTCCTCACCCGTCACGCGCCAGCCGCGGGCTCGTAGGGCGAGTGCGATCGAGCCACCGATCAGGCCGACACCGATGACGTGGGCGTGGCGGCTATTCGGGGAGATCATCGCGCAGGCTCTGCGCGTTGCGCAGGTACACGTGGTGCATCCGCGGGCGTTCGCGCGTGGTCGTGACGTGCATCAGCACCCGGATGCAACGGCGCATAGACCCCGGCACGTCGATCTCGCTCGCACACAGGAGGGGAATATCACCAAAGCCGATCGAACGTGCCGCCGTGGCCGGAAACGCCGAGGTGAGATCGGGGCTTGTCGTGAAGATCACGCTCACCACGTCGTCGTGACTGAGCTCGTTGCGCGCCATCAGCTGGGGCATCAATTCGACCACCGCCTCGGCGATTGCCTCGGGGGTGTCCTCGTCGCAGGTCGTGGCACCCCGCAATCCTCGCAAAGCCGGCATTGTCATGCAGGCATCGTAGAGGCGATGTCGTCACTCAGGCCAACCACGTCCATCAGACGGCGGACCTCGGCCAGGGAGAGTTGGCGCGAGGCCCCCGGCGAGAGCGTGGCGTCCTGGATCGGACCGATCCGAGTGCGCACCAGCCGGGTCACCTCGTGGCCGACAGCCGCGCACATTCGTCGCACCTGACGATTGCGGCCCTCGTGGATCACAATGCGCAGCAATCCCTCGCTCACTCGACTCACCTGAGCCGGACTCGTGGGACCGTCGTCGAGATCGACTCCCTCGCGCAGGCGTCGGATCGCCGCGGGAGAAGGATCACCCTCGACGCGCACCAAGTACTCCTTGGACACACCCGCGCTCGGGTGTGTCAAGAGGTGTGCGAGGCGACCGTCATTGGTCAGGATGATCAGCCCCTCAGTGTTCATGTCGAGTCGTCCCACCGGAAAGATTCGCACCGGCGAGGCGACGAGATCGAGCACCGTGGGCCGGCCCTGCGGGTCGAAGGCCGTGGTGACCACTCCGGCGGGCTTGTTCAGAAGGAAGTAGACAGCCGCCGGCGCCGTCGGTGCCATTTTGCCGTCGACGCTGATGAGCTGACGGGTGGGGTCCACCCGATTGCCGAGCTCGGCCACGCGACCGTCGATGGTGACACGTCCCTCGCGGATCAAGTCCTCGCAGGCTCGCCGCGACCCGTACCCGGCGCGGGCGAGCGTCTTTTGGAGCCGCTCGCCTTCGTGCTCGACGTCGTTCAACTAGACCCCTCGACCGAGGCCGCGTCGGCCAACTCGGCCGCTAGTTCACGCGCGACGTCGACGGCAGGCATGAACTCCTCGATCGCCGGCAACTCCACCAGCGAGGCCAGTCCCAGACGATCGAGGAACAGCTCGGTCGTCCCGTAGAGGACGGGCTGGCCGGGTCCGGCGGCGCGGCCCTGCTCTTCGATATAGCCGCGTTGCTCGAGCAAGCGCGTCACGCCGTCGACGTTCACTCCGCGCAAAGCGGAGATCTGGGTGCGGCTGATCGGTTGGCGGTAGGCGATGATCGCGAGGGTCTCCAACGCCGCCGAAGACAGACGGTGCGACACGTCGCGGTTGGCAAAGCGGGTCACCCACGCCGCCACGTCCGGGGAGGACTGCATGACCCAGCCACTGGCGAGCTCGGTATAGACGAAACCGCGCCGCTCCGAGACCGCGAGTTCGCGAAGTCCCTCTAGGACGAGACGCACCTCGGCGGCGTCAACGTCGGCGACATCGGCGAGCTCTTCGACGCTAATGGGCTCGATCGCCACCGTGAGCATGGCCTCGAGCTTCTGGGCCAGGGAGAGTTCATCCCTCATAGCTGTCGATACCTTCCTCGTTGAGTGCGTCAGCGTCGCCGATCCATTCGATCGCCACATCGCCAAAAGTAGAGCCCTGGCCCAGGTTCACGTGGCCGAGCTTGCACAACTCGAGTAGCGCCAGGAAGTGGACGATGACCTCAATGCGTGTCGCCAGCGACGCCGTGAGGTCGCGAAACGAGATGTGCCCGACGAGCGGGAGCCGCTCGGCGAGCACCAGTACGGTCTCGGCGACGGTGACCTGATCAACGGTCACGTGGTACAGGCGCACCGCGGGAATCGGGTGTTCCTCGATGCCACGCAGGTACGCGGCGGCCAGGCGGGCGGGCGTGACGCCGGCGAGCAGGTCGGGAGGGGTCACGACGAAGCCGTCGTCGATGCCGCGCAAACGAGGAAACGACCGTCCGGCGCGCTCCAAGAGCGACACGAAGGCGTCCGCCAGTCCCGCGTAGGTGCGCAACTCCAGCAGGCGCGCGAGCAAGACATCGCGCTCCTCCCAGCCAATGAACTCCTCATCAGGTTCGCTCGCGTCGCGTCCGGGCAGCAGGTTCCGACTCTTCATCTCGAGCAGAATCGAGGCGATGAGAACGAATTCGGAGAGCTCATCCATCTCGATCGTGCGCGAGGCGTCACGCAACCTGGCGATGAACTCATCGACGATCGGGGCCAGAGCCACGTCGACCACGTCCATTTCGTGACGACTGATGAGCTCGAGGAGCAATTCCATCGGGCCGCTGAAGGACGGCGTCGTCACGACGTAGGTCACGGCGCCATGCTACCGGAGGGGCCCGTCGGCACTCATCTACGATGGACCAATGCGAGTCTTCTCCGGGATCCAGCCCACGGGCGCGATGCATATCGGCAACTATCTGGGCGCGATCAAGCAGTGGGTGGCGATGCAGACGACCGGGTCCGTCTACTGCGTCGTTGACCTGCACGCGCTCACCCTCGAGACCGAGCCCGCGCTGCGCCGCGAGCAGACTTTGGACGCTTTCGCGAGCCTGCTCGCGGCGGGCCTTGACCCCTCGGTCGGACCGGTCTTCCTCCAGAGCCGGGTTCCTTACCACGCGCAGATGAACTGGCTGCTCGAATGCGTGACCAGCTTCGGCGAGCTCGGGCGCATGACCCAGTTCAAGGAGAAGGCCGAGCGCCAGGTGGGTCACCGCGTGGGTCTCTTCACCTATCCCGTGCTGATGGCCGGTGACATCTTGCTCTACGAGACCAACCAGGTGCCCGTCGGCGACGACCAGCGCCAGCACATCGAGCTGGCGCGAGAGATTGCCATCCGCTTCAACAACCGCTACGGCGACACGTTCGTGGTGCCCGAGGCCGTGCTCCCCGCGGTCGGAGCGCGGATCATGGACCTCCAGGAACCGACTCGCAAGATGTCCAAGTCCGTGTCGAGTCCCCTGGGGACGGTCTACATGTTCGATGGTCCCGCCGACGTGGAGAAGAAGATCATGAAGGCCGTCACCGACACCGACGGCGAGGTTCGCTACGACCCCGACGCGAAGCCGGGACTGTCGAACCTGCTCGAGATCTTCTCCGCGTTGAGCTTTGAGTCACCCGTGGACATCGCCGCGCGCTACCAGCGCTACGGGGATCTCAAGCGCGACGTCGCCGACGCGCTGAACGCCGAGCTCGCACCCCTGTCACGCCGCTACCGGGAGCTGCGCTCCGAAGAGGGCGAGATCGAGCGCGTCATCGACGAGGGGACGGCTACGGCCGCCGCGATCGCCGCGCCGGTCTATCACCGCGCGGCCCACGCCATGGGCCTTCTTTAGAAGAGCCGGCCGAGCCACCAGCTCTGCAGGCGCGTGAACACGTCAGCGCCCACGTGGAAGGTCAGCGAATCGGCGATGATCAGCACCATCACCAGCGGCAGGGCCATTGCGCGAAAGCGGTAGTAGCCGGCCAGGTGGCGCTGGGGCAAGAGTCGCTCAATGATCGCCGAGCCGTCAAGTGGCGGGATGGGCACCAGGTTGAAGACCCCGAGCGTGAGGTTCACGAGCCCGAGATACATCCCGAACGTCAGCAACATCGCGGACTGGATCGAGTGCAGAGCAATCTCGCAGAGCACGAAGCCCACCGCGCTCAGCACGAAGTTGACCAGCGGTCCCACGAGCGCAACGTAGAGCGACTGGCGGCGCGGGTTGCGCAGCCTCGCGAAGTTGACCGGCACCGGCTTGGCGTAGCCAAAGCCCGGCAGCCCCGAGAAGATCAAGAGCATCGGCAGCAGGATCGAGCCAAAGGGGTCGATGTGACGAATCGGGTTCAGCGTCAGGCGATGCTGCTCCTTGGCCGTCGGGTCGCCGAAGAGGTAGGCGACGTAGCCGTGGCTCACCTCGTGCAGGACGACCGAAGGGATGAGCGCGGCCAGTAGGTAGACGTAAGTACTCATAACCTCACTCGTGGGCGCGCGGATGCGCGTTCTCGTACTCTCGTTGCAACGACGCCACCGACACCGCGGTGTAGAGCTGGGTGGTGGCGATGGATGCGTGGCCCAGCAGCTCTTGGACCACTCTAATGTCGGCGCCGTGGGCCAGCATATGCGTGGCGCAACTGTGGCGAAAGACGTGCGCACTGATGCGTGAGCGTTCGATGCCAGCGGCCAGGGCGTGGCGCTCGACCACGAGGCCCACGCCCTGGCGCGAGAGCGGGCCGCCGCGGGCGTTGAGAAAGAGCCGGGTGGTGGCACGCGGGCGCAGTTCTGTACGCCCCCCAGGGGCGAGATAGTCGCGCAGGGCCGCTTCCAGCACCGAGCCCATGGGTACGAGGCGCTGTCTAGAGCCCTTTCCTGTCACCCGGATCAGTTTCTCGTCGAAGTCGAGGTCACTGAGGGTCACACCCGTGGCCTCCGAGACCCGCACACCGGTGCCATAGAGCAGCTCGAGCAGCGCCCGGTCGCGCTTGTCGATCGCCGTCTCGCTCGCCAAGGCATCCAGCAGGCTGGTGATCTCCTCCTCAGCAAGGGGCTTGGGCAGTCGTCGGCCGCGGCGGGCGCTGCGAACCCGCGAGGTCGGATCGTGCTCGAGATGGCCCTCCTCGACGAGGAAGGCGAACCATCCGCGTAGGGACGACGTCGCGCGCGCCGACGAGCTGGCCGCTCGCGTTTCGCGCAACTGGCCGAGGTAGCGCTCCACGTCGTCCTCGGTGACCTCAGCCAGGTGCAGGGACTCGTTGCTCAACCACGCGAGGAACGCCTCACCGTCGCCGCGATACGCCGCCAGAGTGGCGATGGCACGGCCCTTCTCGACGCTCATCCAGTGGACGTACTCGCCCAGCAAGCGCTCGTCGTCAGTCAAAGAATGTTCCGTAGACGCGATTGAGCGCCGCAGCCATCGTGGCGTCGATCGCCGGCTCACCCGCCAGCACCTCGCGAAGCCGCTCGGGACTGAGCCACTCGGTCGTCGCGGCGCTCTCCTCGGGACCCTCGGGCCGGCGATCGAGCTCTCGCAGGTCACGGGCCTCGTAGATCAACATGAGCTGGTCTGTCCAGCCGGGCGAGACCATCAGGCGCGCGAGCAAACGCCAGGTCGCCGCCTCGCAGCCCATCTCTTCGCGCAGTTCGCGTTGGGCGGTGGCGAGGGCATCCTCGCCGACCACGTCGCAGGTGCCGGCCGGGATCTCGAGTGTGGTGCGATCCATCGTCGCCCGAAACTGGCGCAGCACGCCAATCTCACCGGCGTCGTTGATCGCGAGGATCGCCACCGCCCCGCGATGGCGCGCCACGTCTCGCTCGAAGGCCTGCCCGCCGTGGGCGACGCTGACGCGTTCAACGTCAAAGACGTAGGAGTGAAGTAACGGCACACTGGACGTGACGCGAAACCCGTCGCTCACAGCGACAGATCGACCGAGGCGGGGTTCAAGATGTGCGGTTCGCGGCCCTCGGCGCGCGCGAGCGCCGCGGTGATCAAGCCAAGGAACAAGGGGTGCGGTCGGTCCGGACGCGACTTGAACTCCGGATGAGCCTGGGTGCCGACGAAGTAGGAGTGCTCGGGCACCTCGACGAACTCGACGAGGCGACCGTCGGGCGACGTGCCCGAACAACGCATGCCGGCCTCTTCGAACTGGGCGCGATAGCGCGAGTTGAACTCGTAACGGTGCCGGTGGCGCTCGGAGACGACAGTCGATCCGTAGAGGCCCGCCACCACGGATCCCTCGTCGAGCATTGCCGGATAGGCGCCCAATCGCATCGTGCCGCCCAAGTCGGCGATGTCCATCTGCTCGGCCATCAGCGCGATGACCGGGGCCGACGTCGTCAGGGAGATCTCGGTCGAGTGCGCGTCGGTCATGCCGAGTTGGTGTCGCGCGAACTCGACGACCATCACCTGCATGCCCAGACAGATGCCCAGGTAGGGGATGTCGTTCTCTCGAGCGATGCGCGCGGCGGCCACCATGCCCTCAAAGCCGCGCTCGCCGAAACCGCCCGGCACGATGATCGCGTCCAGACGACGCAGTCGGTCAGCGTCGATCTCCGAAGGCACGCGTTCGGCCTCGAGCCACTCGACAGTGGTCTTAGCCCCCACTGCGTAGCCGGCGTGGCGAATCGCCTCGTTGACTGAGAGGTAGGCGTCGGGCATGGTCACGTACTTGCCCACCACGCCGACGCGCAAGGTCGTAGAGGTCCCGTTCACTCGGCGAACGACTTCCTGCCAGGCTGACAGGTCGATCGGGTGGTCGGCCACGTCGATGCCCAGCGTCCTAAGGACGATCGCGTCAAGTCCCTCGTCGAGCAGGTTGATCGGAATGTCGTAGATGCTGGGCGCATCGACGCACGAGATGACCGCCTCGATGGGCACGTCGCACAGCAGGGAGATCTTGCGCTTCAAGCCGTCCGAGATGGGCTGATCGCTGCGACAGACGATGGCATCGGGCTGAATACCGCGCGAGCGCAGCTCGGTCACCGAGTGCTGGGTCGGCTTGGTTTTCTGCTCACCCGAGGGCGCGAGGTAGGGCACCAGGGTGAGGTGCACGTAGCAGACGTTGTCGCGACCGGCGTCTCGGCGGTATTGGCGGATCGACTCGATGAACGGCACGATCTCGATGTCGCCAACCGTTCCGCCGATCTCGACGATGACGACGTCGGCGCCGAGGGCTCCCAAGCGGCGGATGCGCTCCTTAATTTCGTCGGTGATGTGGGGAATCACTTGGACGGTCTTGCCCAAGTAGTCGCCGCGGCGCTCCTTGGCGATGACGTTCGAGTAGATCGAGCCCGTCGTGGTGTTGGACATCTTGGAGAGGGACTCGTCGATGAAGCGCTCGTAGTGCCCGAGGTCGAGATCGGTCTCTCCCCCGTCGTCGGTAACGAAGACCTCACCGTGTTCACCGGGGTTCATCGTGCCGGGATCAACGTTCAAGTAGGGGTCCAACTTGCACATCGTGACCTTGAGGCCCCGCGACTTGAGAAGGCGCCCGAGCGACGAGGCTGTCAGCCCTTTACCGAGCGAACTGGAGACGCCTCCGGTGACAAACACGAACTTGGTCACCTTGCCCGCACTCTCCACGGAAGCACATCCTAGTCAGGCGCTCTGACGCGTCGGACGTTTAACGCTGTTACAAAGATGTTTCGAGCAATCGGGTCGCGAGCGCGCGGGATTCGGCGGCGTCGGAGTCACCGGCCAGCATCCGGGCGATTTCGCCCACGCGGGCCTCGCCGGTCACCTCGCGCACCACCGTGCTGGTGCGGCCTTCGAGAACCGACTTCTCGACCACAAAGTGGTGCTGGGCGCGGGCGGCGACCGTGGCCAGGTGCGTCACCGCGAGGACCTGTTGTCGCGTGCCGAGTTCGGCGAGACACTCGCCGATCTGCTGGGCCACCTGGCCACCGAGGCCCGCGTCGACCTCGTCGAAGACCGCCACCGCGTCGTCGCCCACCGTCTCAAGGGCGATCGCCAGGAGAACTCGGCTCAGCTCACCGCCGCTCGCTACTCCCGACACCGAGCCCTCCGCCTGACCCACTCCGGCGCGAAAGAGCAGGTCGACGTCACCGCCGTCGACGCCATCAACCGTGACGCGCAGGCTGGCACCGGCGAGCGCCACGCGGGGCAACTGAGCGGCCAGGGCGCTCTCCAGAGCCCGCGCTGCCGCGCGGCGCGCGCCGAGCAGGCGGGCGCACTCGGCGGCCTCGCGCTGTTTCAGCCCTTCAATCAGGGAAGACAACTCGTCGCGCCGGATCGCGGCCCCTCGCAGCTCGTCCCGGCGTGCTGCGAATCGCTCCCGGGAGGCGAGTGCCTCGTCGAGCGTGCCGTACTTTCGCGCGAGGGTACTCAGCACCCCCACCCGGTTCTCGATCTTGTAGAAGCGCGCCTGGTCGACCAGGTCCGGATCGCATAGGCCAGCCAGGTCGCTGAGCGCCTCGCGAGCTCTTGCGAGGGCGTCGCGCATCGCCACGCGCGCAGACTCGTAGACCGCATCGCCTGGAATGGCCGCCACCGCGCCAGCCAGCTGGCCCAGTGCACTGGCCGGGCCGTCGTCGAGGCTCTCGACCACCCCCTGCAGCGCGGCCTGGCCATCACGCAGGCTACTGAGACGCTCGAGTTCGGCCAGGGCATCGGCCAATTCGGTCGGCGAGGAGATCCGCGCCTCGTCGAGCTCTCGCAGCTGGAAGTCCAAGAAGTCGATCTCACGCTCGCGTTCAGCGTCACTGCCTCCGAGACTGGCGAGCTCCTCGTGCGCCGCGCGAAGGTGCGAACGCGCTTCTTCCAACTCCTCAGTGGAAATCCCGGCGCTGGCGTCGAGCAGCGACCGCACTTCGGAGCGGCTGCGCAGGCGCAGCGAGTCGTGCTGGCCGTGGATCACGACCAGTGAACGTCCGAGCGCGCGGAGGGCCTCGGCGCTCGAGGGCGAAGCGTTGACCGAGCTGCGCAGTCGACCCGAGGACGTGGCCTCGCGCGCCAGCACCAACTCGTGGCCGGACAGGTCGCTGAAGAGGGCAGCGGCCCGCAGGTCGTTGCGTGCGCCGTGGCGAGCCGCCACGTCCTCGCCGAGACAGAGCATCAGCGCACCCAGCATGAGGGTCTTGCCCGCTCCCGTCTCCCCCGTAAGGACGTTGAACCCCGGCCCGAACTCGATGCGCGCGTCATCGATCACCCCGAGTCCGTGGGCGTAGAGCTCGATGAGGCGTGCGCTAGGCATGTCCCTCTCGCAGGCTCTCGCGCAGGCGAAAGCCCAGCTCGAAACTGCGTGTCGCCACGACGCGCACCGGCGTCGGACTCTTGGAGACCTCGATGGATTCGCCCGGCGCCAGCGTGCCGATGGAGCGCCCGTCGGCGACGATCTCGGCTGGCTTGTTCTGCGCGACCAGGCGGACGACTTTGTCGCCATCGACGACGATGGTGCGATCAATCGTGAAGTGCGGAGCGATCGGCGTGAGCATCATGACCTTCAGAGTGGCTTCGACGACGGGCCCTCCGGCGGAGAAGTTGTAGCCCGTACTACCCGTGGGAGTCGCGACCATGACTCCGTCGGCAGAGTAAGTGAGGTATTCGTCGTCACCGACGAAACTCTTCACTCGGACCATGCTGCCGGCGTGGGCCCGCTCGAGGACCACCTCGTTCAGCGCGAAGTCGTCCAGGTGCCCTCCCGGGTGCGAGATGGAGAGCGCCAGGCGTTCAACCACGTGGTTGTGGCGCAGCGAGTGCTTGATGTCATCGACCAACTCCTCGGGCGGGACATTGAGTAAGAAGCCAAGTCGTCCCAGGTTGACAGCCAGGACGCGCGCTCCGAATCGATGGGCTAGGCGCGCGGCGCGCAGGAACGTGCCGTCGCCACCCAGGCTGATCACCAGATCGTTCTCGTCCAGGTCGGGAGGATCAGGGGCGTCGAGGAAGTACGTCTGGTTCTCGAGGCCCTCGTTGCCGAGGCGCTCGCCGACCTCTCGTGCGAGGGCGACCGCGTCTTCTCGATTGCTAAATGCGGTAAACAGCAGCCTCGCCACGTTCCTCCTCCGGGCCATCGTAGTGATCCCGTGGCGACCCCCCGGGATCAGTTCGGACGCAGCACCGGGCGGAGATTCTCGAGGGTCGCCGGGTTGTCGATCGTCGACGGCACCGCCATCTCGACGCCGTCGGCAATGGCTCGCATCGACTTGCGCAAGATCTTGCCCGAGCGCGTCTTGGGCAGAGCGTCCACGACGTTGACCTGGCGCAGGCTCGCTACCGCCCCCAACTGACCGCGAACCCGCTCGACCAGCTCGGACTCGATCGTCGCGTGATCGCGCGTAACGCCCGCCTTGAGAACTACGAGAGCCCTCGGAATCTGGCCCTTGAGTTCGTCCGCCACGCCGATGACCGCGCATTCGGCGACGTCGGGGTGGCCCGCGATGATCTCCTCGATCTCTCCCGTCGAAAGCCGGTGGCCGGCCACGTTGATGACGTCGTCCACTCGTCCCATCACGAACAGGTAGCCGTCGGTGTCGAAGTGGCCACCGTCACCGGTCAGGTAGTAACCCGGGTTCTGGGAGAGGTAGATCTCCTCAAACTTGGAGTCATCGCCCCACACGCCGGTCATGCAGCCGGGCGGCAGGGGCGTCTTAACCAGTATCAGGCCCTCGGTGCCCGCGGGAACCTCAACGCCGGCCTCGTCGAAGATCCGCACGTCAAAGCCGGGAACCGGCATCGTCGCTGAACCGGCCTTGGCGGGCATCGGTTCCAGTCCCATCAGGTTCGCGGCGATCGGCCAACCGGTCTCGGTCTGCCACCAGTGATCGGTGACCGGCACCTTCAACAGGTCACTCGCCCAGGTGAAGGTCTCCGGGTCGAGGCGCTCGCCCGCGAGAAAGAGATACTTGAACTCCGAGAGGTCGTAGCGCGAGACGAAAGAGCCCGTCGGGTCCTCTCGCTTGACCGCACGGAACCCGGTGGGCGCGGTGAAGAGCGTGCGCACGCCGTGTTCGGCGATGACGCGCCAGTACGCCCCGGCGTCGGGCGTGCCGACCGGCTTGCCCTCATAGAGGATGGTCGTCGCACCCGTCAGGAGAGGCGCGTAGACGATGTAGCTGTGCCCGACAACCCATCCCACGTCAGAGGCGGCCCAGAAGACCTGGCCCGGGTGAGTGTCATAGATGTTGGGCAGACTCCAGCGCAGCGCCACCGCGTGGCCGCCGTTGTCACGCACCACGCCCTTGGGCCGTCCGGTCGATCCCGAGGTGTAGAGGATGTACAGCGGATCGGTCGCGGCGACGGGTACGCAGTCCACCGCGCTCGCCGCGGACATGGCCTCGGACCAGGCCACGTCACGTCCTTGCACCAACGTCGCCGTCTCTTCGGGACGCTGGACGATGACACAGTGCGCCACCGGGTGCGTAGCCTCCTCCAATGCGGCGTCAAGCAGCGGCTTGTAGGAGATGACACGGTTGACCTCGATGCCGCACGAGGCCGTCACGACCACCGTGGGCTGAGCGTCGTCAATGCGCTGGGCGAGCTCGTGGGCGGCGAAGCCCCCAAAGACGACCGAGTGAATCGCGCCAAGGCGTGCGCAGGCGAGCATCGCGACGACCGCCTCGGGGATCATCGGCATGTAGATGACGACCCGGTCGCCCTTGTTCACGCCGAGTCCGCGCAGGACGCCCGCGAAATGAGACACGTCGTGCAAGAGTTCGGCGTAGGTCAGACGCCGGATCACGCCGGTGACCGGGCTGTCGTAGACGAGAGCCAGTTGGTCTGCTCGACCGGACTCGACGTGTCGGTCGATCGCGTTGTAGCAGGTGTTCATCACGCCGTCGGCGAACCAGCTGTAACGCGGCGCGGCCGAGTCATCGAGAATGACACTCGGCTTCTCGTACCAGCTGATCAGTTCGGCCGCTTCGCCCCAAAAGGCCGTCGGATTCTCAACGCTGCGTTGCCACGCGTCGCGGTAGGCGCCCATCGCTTCCACCCCCTTCGCACCGTCGGTGCTGTTTCGCACTCTAGAGCGCGTATCCGAGGGCGCGGACGCGTCGCGGTGGGCCCAAAGTCCCTCGTGGAGCGGGCCAGGATCCTGCCCGGCCGACCCGCTCGCGCCGACCGCGCTCTTCGGGTCCTTCTCTTCTCGATGCGCCACCAATGAGATGGACGCAACAAAGGCTCGACTTCGACGCGACCGCACCGTGGCCTACGATCCATTTGAGAGGAGGACGTCGACACCGTGGCCACTTTCACGAACATCCGATACGAACGTCGCGACGCGACAATCACGATCACTCTCAATCGGCCCGAGCGGCGCAACGCGCTCACCCTCGCCATGATCGAAGAAGTCATCGCCGCTCTCAACCTCGCGAGTGAGAGCGACGCACTAGGCGTCATCCTCGCGGCCGCCGGGCCGGTCTGGTGCACTGGGCACGACTTTTCCGAGATGCTCGATGCCGACATCGAGAACGTGCGCCACTTGTTCTCGCGCTGTACGAAGATGATGGAGACGATCCAGGAGATCCCTCAGCCGGTCGTCGCCAAGGTGCACGCCCTCGCGACCGGGGCGGGATGTCAGCTGGTGGCGAGCGCAGATCTCGCCGTGGCGTCGTCGAGAGCGAGCTTCGCCACGCCCGGTGGTCGCGGTGGACTCTTCTGCACCACGCCCCTCGTCGCCGTCGCACGCGCGATTCCGCGCAAGCGCGCCCTCGAGATGGGCCTCACCGGTGACGCGATCAGCGCCGATACAGCCGCGCAGTGGGGACTCGTCAATACCGTGGTGGCCGACGTGGATCTCGACCAGGCCACCGACGAGTTCATGGCACGGGTCACCCGTGGCAGCGTCGAGTCACGCGCCATCGGTAAGGCCGCCTTCTACCGACAGATCGGCCTCAATCAACGCGACGCCTACGACGTCGCCGTCGAGGTGATGTCCCAGGCGAGCCTGATCCCCGACTCCCAGGAATCGATTCGCGCCTTCCTCGAAAAGAGGGCGCCCCGCTGGCGCTAACGCGTCAGCGGGGCGCCACCCTACGGCTGAGTGAGCGAATACGTCGCCCCAGGAGCGAACGTGGCGAGCAGGCCGGTCACGATCGGTGTGCCCAGGCCCGTCGGCATGTCGTAGCCACGTCCCGCGGCGAAACCCGCTCCGGTCGGGAAGGGCAGCTGATCGTTGCCCACCGTCACATCGTGGAAGTCCTTCGCGTAGGAAGACGTACCGGCGATCGCGTAAAGGCGCGGATTGAACTGGCCCAAGTCGCTCCCGCGCGCCTGGTTGAGGTCGGCGGTGATCGCCGCCCAGCTCGGCGCCGACTCGCTCGTGCCTCCGAAGAAGTAGAAGCCATCGTTCGATTCCCCGAGGAACCCAAGGTAGATCATCGTCGCCGTGTAGACCGAGGCGTTGAAGGAGACGTCAGAGGTCGTGCGCATCGACTGACCCGTGACGCCCTGCTGGTAGGTCGGCGCCGCGAAGATCGAGCTCGGGGCGCCACCCGTGGCCCCGAAGACGCCGTAGGTGCAGCCGAAGGGACAGGTCGTTGGGTCCGAGTCGTTCCAGGTGTACTCGCTCGAGTAGGCGTAGCTAGTCGAGTGCTTGCTCGACAGGGCCTTGACGAAGAGATCGGTGCCACCCACGGACGTGACGAATGGATCCGAGGCGGGGAAGAGAGCGTTCGCGCTGGCGTAGCCGTTCGACCCACCGTTGTCGCCCGCGGAGGCGAAGACACTCATGCCCTGGCCCGCCGCTCGCTGGAAGATCGTGTCGGCCTGACTGACCTGCAGGTTGTTCCCGCCACCGGCGATGGCGGCCTCGGGTGCCCCATAACTCATCGACATCACGTCACCCATGTGATTAGTGACGACGTAGTTCAGCGCATTGTTCAGCACGTTGCCCGCCGGCGACGCGGCGACAATCAGATTGATTTTGGCGCCCGGCGCCAAGGCGTGCGCGGTTTGCACGTCAAGGCTCGTCTCCTCCGCCCAGCCAGCCTGGGTCGCATTCTTGAGAGGGTTAACCGAGGGCGAGCCGCCCGGGTAATAGATATTCACGGTCGTCGGCGGCAGGCCGAAGGCCGTGTCAAAGGTGTTCAGGTCACTTTGGACTGTCGGGCTGCCGTAGGCATCGATGATCGCGATTGACTGGCCTGTGCCCGCCGCTTGGCCATCGATCGTCCAAGGGATCTGATACGCGGTGTGAAAGACCTGGGGCGTGTAGCAAGCCAAGCCGAAGGTCGCCACGCAGTAGCCCGGCGTCAACGCAGCCACCGACGTGCTCGAGGTCGCTTGGACCGCAATTGGGTGAACGGTATAGGTGATCGTGGACGAACTCGTGCTCGCACCACCCACACCGCCCGTGAACGCCGCGGAGGCGAGTACCGACACTCCCGCTCCGACGACTGACAGCCAACCTCGTCTACGTAATCCAAACATGATTCCTCCCCGTCTGTGGTGCGCTTGTCAACTCGACATCACCTTATGATCGTCCCGCCGAGTCGTTCGACTCGCGGGTTGCGGCCCTGATGCTCCCTCGCGACCGCGAGATCGGACGTACGACCTTGTCCCCCGCACATTTAGGCTGGAGCCATGAAGTTGTCTTCCCTCGCGCAAGCCACAACTCGTACGGTGGGCTCGGCGATGCTCGGTATCGCCACCGTGGCGCTGGCGAAGCCCCACCCAGACGATCACTGGTCCACGAGCCCAAAAGTATCGATCCGGGCGGACTTCGCAGGAGAGTCTCGCGCGACGCTTGACGACGCCGACGCCGACGCCGACACTGACATGGAGCCGCTCGCGGCCTGAGGCAGTGTCCGGCCACTCAGACCGCAACGACGCACCTCGTTAGGATCACGTCGTGGGAGACCCGTTTCACCGCGTCAGGATTGCCCTCGTAGCCCTCGGACTCGTGCTGGTCCTCGGGACCGTTGGCTACCTCGTGCTGGGATTCTCGCTCCTCGACGCACTCTTTCAGACGATCTCGACAATCACCACGGTGGGCTTTAGCACCTCGCGCGCGCTGGGCACAGGCGACAAAGCCTTCACGATGATCCTGATCCTGGGTGGTGTGGGCACCACTCTCTACGCCTTTTCAGCGGTACTGGAACTGCTGGTCGATGGACACATGAGAAGCCGTGTAAGGAGGCGTCGGGTGGACCGCGCAATTGAACGGATGAATGGTCACGTGATCGTGTGCGGGTGGGGGCGAGTGGGCAGCGAAGTCGCCCGCTTTCTCGTCAACGCCGGGCGCGACGTCGTCGTCATCGACCGCGACCCCGAACGCCTGGACGCCGTGCCCTACCCCACCGTTCTCGGCGACGTGACCGATGACGACGTCCTTCGTCGCGCCGGCATCGAACGAGCCGCGACCCTGGTCGCCGCGCTCGACACCGATGCGGACAACCTCTACCTCACGGTGGCGGGCAAGTCACTGCGATCAGACTTGCAGATCATCGCTCGAGCGCGCAGTCAGTCATCGGAACTCAAGCTCACGAGAGCGGGTGCGGACCGCGTCGTCAACCCCCAACAACTTGGCGGAGATCGAATGGCTTCCTTCGTCACCCAGCCCCACGTGGTGGACTTCGTCGACGTGGTGATGCACGACGGCAGCCTCCTCTTTCGCCTCGGCGAGACGAAGCTCGCCACCAACTCCGCGCTCGCGGGCAGGTCGCTGCGCTCCGCGCACCTGCGCGACGAGACCGGCGCGCTCGTTCTGGCGATCAGGCGCCCTGACGGCAGCTTCGTGACCAATCCAACGCCCGACGAGTCTCTGCTCGCCGGTGACGTGCTCATCAGCGTTGGCACTGACGACCAGCTGCGAGCGCTGGAGCAATTCGCCGCCCGCCACTGACGTCGCCTCGATTCGTCGGATGGTCCTGCGACGAGTTCACGAGCAGATTTCGCTAGCGTGCGCACGTGGGGCGCTCGTCGGACATCGCGATCCGAGAGATGATGTACGCGTGATCCGCCACGTCGTCGCCCTCCAACTCGCCGCCATCGATGTCACTGACCGTCGCCGTCAGGCCGAGGAAATTAAATCACGGCTGGAGGCTCTGGCAGATGTCGATGACGGTCTCCTTGACATCACCGTGCACTTCGACCTCGGACTCGTCGACTCGCACTGGCCGGTCCTGCTCGTCGTCGACTTCACCGACAACGACGCCCTACTGGCCTATCAAGCCCACCCGCGCCACGTGGAAGTCGTCGAATGGATGAACACCGGAATCGTCAGTGGTCGCGTGGTCGTCGACTTCGAAGTCACCTGACCGACTTCGAAGTGGTGGCGACCCGTCGGTCGTCGCTCGCGCCAGCTCCTGGAAAGTGCCTCCGGTTGATCAGGCCCGGTTGGCGCGCTGACCGCGCACGACCGGACGGCCCGCGCCAATCCAGCCGCTGGTGCCGCCTCGAACCGATCGCACGTCGTGCCCGACGCGGTCCAGGTGCTGTGCGGCCTGCCAGCTGCGGCTCCCGCTCTGGCAGATGACGTAGACCGGCTGTCCCACGGGCATTTCGCGGGCGACGTCGGCAACCACCGAGAGCGGTACCAGTCGCGCGCCGGGCACGTGGCCCGCCTCGTATTCGTGCGGCTCGCGCACGTCCAACACCAACGCGCCGTCCGCGTGGGCGGCGCTGAAACTTCTCACGTCGACTTCTGCGATCACTATTCCTCCTTCGAGACGATGAGTTGCCAGTATACCCCTAGGGGTATACTGAAGTGACGCCACGCACTCGACGCACCACGGCGGCGGTTCGAGTGACGTGCGACGATGAACGCACCATGCTGCGTTACTTCATCGGGATCGAGCCGCCCGCGGACCAGCGCTCTCGCATCGCCGACGTAATGGGCGAACTCGGTGACCCATGGCCCGTGCCCCACGTCACCCTGAAGAGCCCCCACGGGCTCACACCCGACCTCAACTGGCTACCCGGTGTGCGTGGCGTGGCCGCTCGCGCCCCACGTACACGCGTGCGCATCGGTTCAGCAAACACCTTCGGCGACCGGGTTCTCTACCTCGCCGTCGAGGGCGAGGGGCTCGAACCGCTCCACCGCGCCCTGGATGAGGCGGTGCGACGCGGCCAGACGGGCGGCGAGGCGACCTCCGAGCGACCCTTCGTCGCCCACCTCACGCTGATCGTCGCGCGTCCCGACGAGCCCCTCCCGCCGTATCACCATCTGACGGCGAAACTCGCGGACCTAGACCCCTTCGACGTTGCCGCACTCACCGTCTTCCAGCGCGAAGAGCCTCGCTCCCACTACCACGCCTGGGCACAACTGCTCCTCGAAGGCTGATGGCGCTTCCGCCCCGCTTCACAGTGCGACGTCGAGGGTCAGGGTCAGATGGACAGTCGCGCCGAGCGTGAGACCTTCGGCCTGACGCACCGACGCCTTGATTGGCACGGCGTAGCCGTCGCTCCTGGGAAAGAGCGATGTCGTCCAGACCGTCTTACCCACGCGCGCCGTCACGGGGATGGCGCCCCAGCCGTAGGTCACCAGAGCGGACACCGCATGGATCTGGTCGCTCTCCTCGGGTGGCACGCTCACGAAGTGAAAGGGCGATGGTCCCCTCCAGTACCAGATCTCGCCGTCGAAGGACAGTTCCACAGCGGGAAGATTACCCAAGCTCTCCCGTCTGCGAGGGGCCCTCGCGACGCCGACCCGGCGGGCCCGGTGGGGCCACACGGCGTGGGGGAAGGCTCGCCAGCAGATCGCTTGTCGCCGCCGCGACGCGCGAGATGGCCTCGATCACCTCCGGGCGCTGCATCTGGGTTGCCGACTGTAATCCGCCCACTTTGCGCACGTACTGACGAGCAGCGTCTTCGATCTCACGGTCTGTCACCGGTGGCTCGAGACCGCGCAGGATGGTGATGTTTCGGCACATGGCGCCACGGTATCGCGGACTCGCGCACAATGTCCCTTTGACGTCGCGGAACAGTGCCGAACGATCGATGGGGTGACGTTGAGTCACGTGCGTGGTGGCGACGCTATTGAGAGGTCATGCCGCCGTCGACGGCCAGCACGCTGCCGGTCATGAAACTGGCCTCGTCCGAGGCGAGGAACAGCACGACGTTCGCGATCTCGCGCGGCTCACCGGGCCGACCGATCGGCTGAAACGAGTCAATGGTGTCATAGACGTGCTGGAGCCCGCCGAGCAATTCCGCGTGGGCGTAGTTGATCGGCGTGTCCACCCAACCCGGACAGATCACGTTGCAGCGGATCCCGAGCTTCGCGTAGTCGAGCGCGACGCCCTTGGTGAGCATCACCGACGCACCCTTCGACGCGGAGTACACCGCGAGGAACGGCTCGGACACAATGCCATTCACGCTCGAGATGTTGATGATCGATCCCCCACCGCCCGCGAGCATGTGTGGTATCGCGGCACGGCAGCCGTAGATCTGCCCCTTGACATTGACGTCCAGCGTGAGATCGATCACTTCGTTGGTCACTTCGTGCAAGACGCCGGGAATGTTCACACCGGCATTGTTCACGAGTACGTCGAGCCGTCCGTATCTCTCCACGGCGTCGGCGATCATCGCGTCGACTTCGGTTGAGTTGCTGACATCGACCTTACGGTGGCTGGCCACTCCCCCGGCGGACACGATGAGCCCGGCGGTCTCGGCGGCGGTCGCACCGTGGCGGTCTGCGCACACGACTCGTCCGCCCTCTTCGGCCAGGCGCAACGCAGACGCGCGGCCAATCCCCGAACCGGCCCCGGTCACCACGCACACTTTGCCCGCGATCCGCTCTCCCATGGCCCACCTGCCTATTCGCCGAGTTCTGCCGTCGACTTCAGTTTGACACGCGTTACCACCGCCTCATTGGGTCAGCAAAGACAAGAAACTACGTCGACGACAAGGGTCATCACCGCGAATCGATCAGTCAGGCAGGTCGCCGAGTACCCGTCAACGTCGACGCGGGCATGAATCCGACGCGAGCTCGCCCCGTCATCGCGTCTCCATCCACCGCGACGTCGAACTTGAGAGTCAGCTTCATCGGCGTGGTCACGTCCTGTGTCCACGTCAGTCGGTTGCCCTCGGCGATCGGATCGACGAAGTCCACCGTCTCATCAGCACTGGCCGCGGTGCCTCGAATACGACCGTCCTGGTCACTGATATCCAATACGACGGCCATCGTGCCGATCGGCGTCACGAGAGACACATCCCAGAGGCCTGCGAAAATAGTCATTACATCAGTCCTTTGAACGTGGTGAGCGTTGAGGTACGGCGCAATAATCGCCGAGACAATCAATTGGAATGACGATATCTCACCGATCGACCGCGGTCGACAGTTGTGGACAGATCCACGGGTAGTTCGCGACGGGACATACCGCACGGAAGTACGTCCCGTATCGTCGAGCACGTCTCGAAACTTTCTTCTTGCATTTGCCAGGATGAGACGGGTCCACACGGTTGAAGAACATCCAGCGTGACCCGTCTTAATTGACGCCACGAGAGACACGCTGGTAGCACTACCAAAGTGCTCCATGAATCGGAAGGATCACCACTCGACAAGCGTGAGTCGTTACGTCCCAATGGATTGACGTTGTCGCGGACACGTCACAGATGCTCGTTCAAGAAGTCGATGATCTGCTCGATGGCGTGCTTCTGCACGTCGTCCACGCTGAGCTGACCCTCGCTGTCGACGACCGGGAAGATGTAGCCGTGCAGCGGATGGTTCCATGTGACCCACGTGGCGTCCTTGCCGCACTCCGCCAGCAGCTCGTAGCTGAGGCGAAAGATACCTTGCAGGTCGTCCTCTTCGCGGCCCATGACGAGCAGGGGAATGTCGATGGTTGACATCCTCTCGAGCGCCAGCGGCACATTCACTCGTGCGCGCACGCGCGCCGTGTCGTGCATCTTCATGTTTTCAATGTTGCGAAGATGAGTCTGAGGGTTGACCGACACCGTGTCGTCAGGCGTGAGGTCGAGGAACTCGTGATTCGCGGGCTCGCACGCCACTCCGGCACGGACGACGCCCGGGTACTGCGACGCCAGTTTGAACAGCATCTCGCCCGCGTGACTCACGCCCACGTGTCCGAGGCGATCTGCGACGACGTTGGGATGGTTCGCGACATGACGCAAGATCGCTAACTCGTCTTCGTACTCCAACGGAGCGCGGTTCATCAGATCCATTCCCTGGCGGCGATCGATCACGAGTCGCCCGCCTCGATGGAACCCCAACTCGACCTCAGTTCGGTAGCGACCCCACGCGCACGCGTAGCCCGCGTCCAAGAGCCGGTCCATCACGTAGGCATGGGTACGTAGGCGCGAACGGAGCCACTCGACTCCGCCACCGCCGTTGCCGTAGGCGAGGAACACGAATGGGAACTCCCCTTCGTCAGAGGGCGTACGCAGTGCGTAGGGCGTGTACAGACCGTCGAGCGTTTCGGCGAGGTACACACTCGCGGGGCGACTTGAACCGGGGATCGATTGTACGAAGAGTGGTTCGGGAAAGTCGGCGACCATGTGACATTGTGCCACGGACCGTTGATCGCGAACGTCTTTGACGGCATTGTTCGAATCTTGCCGAGCGAGCATCGAGACGCCAGCGTAACTAAAGCGCTTTCAAATCGCGATCGATCAAGGCCGAGCCACTTGGTCGAGACGGCGCTTACCTGTGGGGGTAAATCCACGAGCGAGTCATGCCGAACTCGTCACTAATCTCGAGGTCGACGTGGTCGACGAGCAGTCGCGTAAGAATGTGAATCAAGGGGTCTCGATGGGCAACAACGACCAACTCCCAGAGGGGGATGCGGGCAAGATCATCGTCGGGCGGCCGTTGTCGCCAACTCGCCGTGACTGTGAGTGGCTCGCAGCCCTCTTCGACGACTATCGCGTGCACCACGGAGAATCCGCGTCAACTGCCGAGGCGTCGCGGTGGCTCGAAGAGAACCTCGTACATGGCTCCCTGGAGGCTTTCGTCGCGACCGACGACGGTGTTCTCACGGGCTTTGCCCTGGTCGCGGTGATTCCGGCTTCGCTTCGACTCGGTCGCTTCTGGCAGATCCGAGACCTTTTCGTGTCACCGTCGTATCGTCATCGCGGTATCGGCGGCAAGATACTCAACGTGATCAGCGGCGCCGCAGCCACTTCCGGTGCGCTGCGCGTGAGCCTCCAGACAGAGTCCGACAACGAAACCGCCCTGCGCCTCTACGCACGCCATGGCTATTCAATGCTGGAG
>JAJXTB010000117.1 GCA_021784205.1 Actinomycetes bacterium | reverse complement strand
TGGTGGGCCGTACAGGACTTGAACCTGTGACCCCTTGCGTGTCATGCAAGTGCGCTACCAGACTGCGCCAACGGCCCTAGGGGTGCAACCCTATCACCTCTCGGGCCAGAGTCAGACACCTCGGGCTTGGTTCCCGGGCGGCAGTATCGTCAGTTCTCGTTGACCGGCGTTGTTGTGAACGACCTGCTCCAACAGCACTTCGACCGCCGCGCGGGCGTCGCCCACCGCGTCGTGGCCACCGGGACTGACGT
Organism: Actinomycetes bacterium; assembly: GCA_021784205.1. Next base: position 7,364 of record JAJXTB010000117.1, on the reverse strand, counting down.
GGTAGTGACCACACAGGTGCGTCAGTGATCGACGAGGACGAAACGCTCGGCTCGGATCGATGACCAGGTCGTGTTCGATCACGTCGATGATCCGAAACCGGGTTCGTTCGAAGGCGGCGGCGGCCGCGGCGTCGAGAACGTCGTTCGCGGTCCACCGGAGCATCGCCATGTCGAAGCGCGCCACATTGGCACCGACGATGTAGGCACCTTCCCTGTGCAAACCGGTCAGAAGGTCGATGGCGCGACGAGCACCCGAAGCCACGTCAAGGACCTCGTGGGTGGAACGCAGTTGATTCAACCGCTGCAGGTCGAGTCCGTGCACGCGTCGAGCGCCATCGCTGATCGGTCGATCTGGCACCACGAAGAACTCCTCCGCGCTTATAGGTTGACCGTAGCGGTAGACGCAGAAGCCGTAGGAAATGGCCCGTTCGCGACGAACGTCGAGACCCGTTGTTTCGGTATCGAAGCCAACGAGCAACTCCGGGACGCGATTCATCGTGCTGGCCACGACACCATCCTCGCCGCTACCTGTGACCCTCGCGCCATGTCGGTCACGATAATCCACCGCCGTCGCTCCCTCCGAGCCTCGACGACGCGACGTCGCCGGTTTCACCCCGCCCATCAGCCAAGGGGCGAGCGGACCGCGGTAGCCTCGTCCAGGAGTCGCACCGGGGGATTCGATGGCGTCGCAGTCGTCAAGAGATGAGGGCCGAAACACCGGCCGCGATCTCGTCACCCAAGCTGGCTACCGACCCGAACTACGCCGTACCCTGCGGACGTTCTCGATGTTCGCGATCACCTTCTCGATCATCTCGATCACGACGGGGATCTTCCTCAACTTCGGGTTTGGGCTGACGTGGTTTGGGCCGGCGTCCATCTGGACCTGGCCGGTGGTCGCCGTTGGCAACACGCTGATCGCGCTGATCGTGGCCGAGCTCGGCACGCGTATTCCCCTGGCGGGCTACGCCTATCAATGGAGCAGCCGCCTCGTGAACTCCACCTACGGCTGGTTCGTCGGGTTCGCGGGCCTGCTCTACATGGCCGTCGGTGGCGGCGCGATTCTGCTGGTGGCGGCGAGCCCGCTTTTGTTGAGCGAGTTCGGGATCAACGCGACGACCCATCCACACCTCAATCTCGCGGTGTCGATCATCTTCATGGTCATCGCCACGGTCGCCAACATCATCAGCGTGCAGTTCTCGGCGCGGGTCAACAACGTCGCGGTCTTCACCGAAATCCTCGGAACCCTGGTCTTCAGTGTGCTGCTGATCGTCCTCTGGGGGCTGAAGGTGAAGCACACGCCCTATGGCGTCTCGCTCCTGACCAGCACCACGCGCGTGACCTCGAGCCCCATCCCCTACTCCTTCGCCCTCGCCGGCATGCTCGGCGCCTTTACACTCATCGGTTTTGAGTTGGCGGCAGACATGAGTGAGGACGCGGTCGACCCTCGCCACTCGGTACCGCGCGCGATCATCGCGGGACTCGTGACCTCCGCGGTGCTCGGCATGGTCACCCTGATTGGCTTCACCCTGGCGATCCCCAACTTGCGGATCGTCGAGCACGCGCCACTGCCGTTGCTCACGATCGCCGAGTTCTGGCTGCCGCCGTGGCTCGTCAAGGTCTTCATCGCCTTCGTCATCTTCTCGATGTTCGCGATCGCGGTCGTGGGTGCCGGCGCGCAGTCGCGACTGGCGTACTCGATGGCCCGTGACAACATGCTCCCCGCCTCGACCCACCTGCGACGCGTCGATCGCCACACCCAGACGCCGATCACGGCGTTGCTCGTGCTCGGTGTCATCGACACCGCGATCCTCGTCTACGGCTACACCCAACCGAACTCCTTCGGCACGCTCGTCGGCGCAACCGCGATCATCCCGTACCTGATTTACCTCGCGATCACCGTCGCCTACGCGGTCAAACGTCGGGCGATTGACGCCTTTCCCGGCGCGTTCTCGCTGGGGCGCTTCGCCAAGCCCGTCATCGGCGCCGTGCTGATCTGGACCGCGGCCGTGCTCGCCATGCTGACCCTTTCGTCCGTGTTCAACGGGGCCGACCAGTTCCTGGCGATGGCGGCCGTGCTCGCGTTCATCTGGTACGCACTCGGGCTCCGTCGCCGACTTCGCCGCGGCATCGCCGGCGTCGAGTCGCTCGCCGAACTCGCCGACGACGTGGAGCGCTGACTACCGGCGCTCTTCGGCGATGGAATTACCGCCGTCGACGACCAGACACTGTCCCGTCACGTAGGACGCGCCGGGAGTCGCGAGCCACGCAATCGCCGCGGCCACCTCGTCGGGTCGGGCGCTGCGCCCCAGCGGTGTCACCTCGCCCTGGGCCGCCTCGTGCGGCGTCTGGGAACCCGTCTTGATCCATCCCGGCGCCACGGCGTTCACCGTGACGCCGTACTGCGCGACGTCAACCGCCAGGGCGCGCGCGAGACCGACCATGCCCGCCTTGGCGGCGGCGTAGACGGGCTCGTGTCGCATCGCCATGACCGGGCCGGACACGCTCGAAACCATGATGAATCGCCCCCACCCGCCACCCGTGAGCTCAGGCAGCGCGGCGCGGGCGACGAGGTAGGCGGTGTCGAGATTGCGCGCGATCCCGCTGCGCCAGCCCGCGTACTCGATCGACTCGATGGCACCGTTCACCTGCGTCGGATCGGTTACCGAGGTCATGCCGGCGTTGTGCACCACGACGTGCAGTGCCCCGAAGCGTTCCAGCGCGGTCTCGACCAGGCGCGTGGCCGTGCCCACCTCGGTGAGGTCGCCGACGACGCCGGTGGCGCGATCGGCGCCGAGTTGGCGGACTCGCTCCTCGATCCTCGCGCTCGTCGAAGCGATCACCACCGTGGCGCCAAGGTCGGCGAGCAGGCGCGCGGTGGCAAAGCCGATGCCGTTCTCGTCACCCGCGCCGGTGACGATGGCGGTACGACCAGTCAGGTTGAACAGTTCAGGAATCGACACGTAGCTCCTCCGACGAGGCAGCCTACTCATCGCTGCGACGGCGCCGGGTGGCGGCGTTGATGTCTGGTTAGGCGTCTCGCTTGGCGAGGAGCCAGCCCCCGATGGCCAAGGAGACGATCGCGTAGCCGACGAGGATCGCGAACCCCACCCACGGACCGAAGGCGCTCGACCCCTGTGACGCAACCGAGGTCATGGCGTTGCTGATCGTGAAGGGCATGAACTTGAGGATCGGCTGGCTGAAGGACGACGGCAGCGTCTGCAGGATGATCGGGACCACCAGCAGCACGCCGACGTAGGCGGTAATGGCCCCCGCCGAGTGGCGGATGATCGTCGCGAGCCCCAGGGCGAAGAGTCCGAGCACGGCGATGACGAGGCCGCCACCCGTGACGGCACGAAGCACGCCGGGCTGGGTGAGCGTGGCGTGGGGCACAGGACTCGTGAGCAGGGACTGGCCGATCAGGAAGCCGCCGAAGGCGAGCACCTCGCCCACTACCGCGGCCAGGACGAAGAACACGGCACTCTTGGCTATGAGTACGCGCGCGCGACGCGGCTCGGCCGCGAGTGTGGCGCGGATCGTGCCCGTGCCGTACTCGGCGCTCATGACCAGAACCCCGAGTACGCCGATGATCAGCTGACTGAACAGCAGCCCACGCAGCGACATGCTCGTCGGGTCGAACGTGAGTCGTCTCACGACGGAGAACGTGTTCCACCGACTCGCGATGGTGGATGCCGCGAGCGCCGCGATGCCCAGCGTGATGACGGCCATCGCGAGCAGCGTCCACACCGTCGAGCGGACCGTGCGCATCTTGGTCCATTCGGCCCGCACGAGTCCCGAGGTTCGTTGGGGTCGGGTCGTCGCAAGCGTGCTCGACCAGACCGTTGCAGAAGAGGTGTTCATCGCCATTTACTTTCCATTCGTGGTGGCCGTGGCGCCGTCGAGGCGGTGGCCGTGGTACTCGACACTGTCGCGGGTCATCTCCATGAAGGCGTCTTCCAGGGACGCCGACTGGGGTGAGAGCTCGTAGAGGAAGATGCCCGCGTTGCCACTGGTGATGCCGATCTGCTCAGCGGACAGGTTGCTCACCGAGAGCGACCCATCGCCCTCGCGACGGATCTGGGCGCCCTGGGCCTCGAGCAATCCCTCGAGCTCGTCGGGGCGTGGGGTCCGTACGCGCACGTACTGTCCGGCGTTGGTGGCGATGAAATCGCCCACCGAACCCGTCGAGATGAGTCGACCACGGCCGATCACGACCAGGTGGTCGGCCGTGAGGGCCATCTCGCTCATCAGATGACTGGAGACGAACACCGTCCGGCCCTCGCTCGCCAGTCCCTTCAACAAGTTGCGAACCCAGAGGATTCCCTCGGGGTCCAGACCGTTGATCGGCTCGTCGAAGAGCAACGTCCCCGGGTCACCGAGCAGGGCGGCGGCGATGCCCAGTCGTTGGCCCATGCCGAGGGAGAACTTGCCCACGCGCCGTTTGGCGACCTGGTCAAGTCCGACGAGCTCGATCACGTCGTGGACGCGGCGTCGAGGGATCCCGTTGGACTGAGCGAGGAACCACAGGTGGTTAAAGGCCGTTCGGCCCGGGTGGATCGCCTTGGCCTCGAGCAGCGCGCCCACCTCGCGAAGCGGCTGGGCCAACTTGGAATAGGGCGTGCCATTGATCACCGCCTCGCCCTGGTCGGCGTGATCCAGGCCCATGATGATCCGCATCGTCGTCGATTTTCCCGAACCGTTCGGTCCGAGGAACCCCGTGACGACACCGGTCGGCACTTCGAAGTTCAGGTCGTCTACCGCCACGTTGTCTTTGAAGCGTTTGGTCACGCCCCGTACGTCGATCACGTCTCTCCTCCTCGTCGAGCTCCACCAGGATCCATCCAGTGTGTCGGGCCACGAGTCGGTACAACTCGGCCGCGGGGCCCAATCTGACTCATCCTCGAGGATGATCTCACCGTCGCTCGTACTCGTCATCCGTGCGACTGACGGCCACTGCACCTCGCGATGGAGGCGCCGCGCACCTCGAGTCGATAGCGTCTGACCGTGACTCAGATGAGCGGCGCCGAAGACGTGGCCGGTGCGCCGTGGCTCGAGCGAATATCGCCGCGCCAGTGGGTGGGCATCGACATCGCGGTCGCGGCCTTCACTGCGACCGTCTTCGTCGTGCACTTCTTCGTCTTGCCCCACGCGAAACACGTCGGCCCGCCAGGAACGAACCGGTGGGTCCTCGGCTCGATCTTCCTCGTCGCCGCCATTCCACTGGCGTGGCGGCGCATCGCACCGATGTCGGCCATGATCCTCGTCGGAGGCGCCACCGTCGCGACCACCGTGCTCGGCCACACGCTCGCCCCAGCGCCGCTGCTCGCCTTACCGCTCTACACGATCGCCATAACCCGAACGCGGCGCGAGTCCTTGATCACGCTGGTGAGCGTGGAAAGCGCGATCCTGGTGGCGCTGCTCGTCGCCGCGCACTACCACCGTGCCCAGGGCGACGTCACGTTCAATCTGCTCCTCGCCCTCGCGACCTGGTTCATCGGTGACAGCATCAGGACAAGACGCGTCTTTCGCCGTGCGCTCGCCGAGCAAGCGGCTGAGCGTCAGCGTCAGGAGATCGACGAGGCACATCGGGCGATCACCGAGGAGCGGCTCGAGATCGCCCGTGAGCTCCACGACATTCTCGCCCACAGCCTTAGCGTCATCGCGATCCAGTCCGGCGTCGGTCGTCACGTCATCGACCAACAGCCCGAGGACGCGCGCCGGGCCCTCGCCACCGTCGAGGAGACGAGCCGGCAGTCCCTCGACGAGCTCCGACGCGTGATCACGGTGCTGCGGCGCGCCACGGTGGGATCGGACACGCCCCTCGAGCCGACGCCGAGTCTGTCTGACGTCACCGAGCTGGTCGAGCGCGTGCGCGCCACGGGGATGTCGGTGGTGTGGCGCCTCGAGGGCACGGCGCCCAACCTGCCCCTCGGGCTCGAACTCTCGATCTACCGAATCATCCAAGAGGCGCTCACCAATGTGGTCAAGCACGCCGACGGGGCTGACACGACGATCGAGGTCCGCTTCCGCGAGGGCGATGTGCTGATCTCGGTCGTCAACCAACCCGGTCCGCGGCGGCACACCGCCTCGGTGAGCGGCACCACCCACGGTCTGATCGGCATGCGCGAGCGCGCAATCGCCTTTGGCGGCACGCTCGATGCCAAGGCGCGTCCCGACGGCGGCTTCGAGGTGTCCGCCGTCCTTAGAACGGGCGGCGACTAATGGCGATCCGCGTCGTCGTCGTCGACGACCAGGCACTCGTTCGGGCGGGCTTCGAGGTGCTCGTCAACTCCGCCAGTGATCTCGAGGTCGTCGGTGAGGCCCGCAACGGGGCCGAGGCCGTGACCGTCGTCGCCCAGACGAACCCCGACGTCGTCTTGATGGACGTTCGCATGCCAACGATGGACGGCATCGAGGCCACGCGACTCATCACGTCGAGCCCCTCGCGACGCCGGACCCGCATCTTGATGTTGACGACCTTCGACCTCGACGAGTATGTCTTCGAGGCCCTGCGGGCCGGGGCGAGCGGCTTTCTCCTGAAGGACACCCCACCCGTGGATCTGCTCGGCGCCATCCGAGTGATCGCGGCCGGCGACGCCCTCCTGGCACCGAGCGTCACCCGTCGGCTGATCGCCGAATTCACGAGTCGTCCGGCAGCGCCCACGCCGGCGCCCGACCTCCAACGCCTGACCGAGCGCGAATACGAGGTGTTGCTCGCCATCGCCCACGGGTCGTCCAACGCCGAGATCGCCGACGAGCTGCACATGAGCGTCGCCACCGTGAAGTCGCACGTCAGTCGAATCCTGGCCAAGCTCGACGCCCGGGACCGGACTCAGTTGGTGGTGCTCGCCTACCAGAGCGGCCTCGTCACCCCGGGGTGACTCATGCCTCCAGCTCGGTGGCCAACTCCGCCACCGATCCGACGATCCGCGACGGCTTGTAGGGGAACTGGTTCGCCGACTCGGCGCTCGAGACGCCCGAGAGCACCAGCACCGTGTGCAGGCCGGCCTCGAGTCCCGCCACCACGTCGGTGTCCATTCGGTCACCGACCATCGCGGTCGTCTCGGAGTGGGCATTGAGCTCGCGCAGTGCCGAACGGATCATCAGCGGGTTGGGCTTGCCGACGAAATACGGCTGTCGCCCCGTTGCCTTGCTGATCAGCGCGGTCACGGCGCCCGTCGCCGGCAGCGGCCCCTCGAGGCTCGGGCCGGTGGGGTCGGGATTGGTCGCGATGAAACGAGCCCCCTCGCCCACCAGGCGTACCGCGCGCGTGATCCGGTCGAAGCTGTAGCTGCGGGTCTCACCGACAACGACGTAGTCGGGGTCATTCTCGGACTGGGTGTAGCCAATGTCGTGCAGGGCCGTGG
>JAJXTB010000116.1 GCA_021784205.1 Actinomycetes bacterium | reverse complement strand
TCGACAGTCTCAGAGCACCTGCGAATCCTTCGCGACGCTGGTCTGATTCAAGGCGAAATCGAGGGGCCGCGCACGTCGTACTGCCTCAACGTCGCGGGTCTGTCGGCCTTTGCGCTGGCGGCGGGGTCGCTGTGATCGTGTATTATCGGGAATCGTCGATATACGATAATAGGGTCTGAGTTCGGGTAGACCCGACCAGCCTGATTGAGAGACCACTATGGCAAAGACCGTCATCTTCTTATTCCACGGCGACAACGACTCGCTCAACGCTGGCTCTCACGTGGCCGAGCGCGTTCGTCAGGTGTCTTCTGGGGCGGGGGTTGACCTCGAAGTGTTCTGCTTCGGACCGGCCCAGTCGGCGATGACCGAAGTGAGCGCCGACGCGGTGCGAGTCGAGTCCCGCGCGCAGATCGACGCCCTGGTTGCCGTCGGCGTTCGCGTCGGGGCCTGCGCCAACGCCGCCATCGCGAACGCTCAAGACGAGGAACTGACCGCCCGAGGCGTGACCCTTGAGTTCGCACGCGACGCGTTCATTCGCTTCGCCGTCGACGGCGCCGCCGTACTTAGCTTCTAGGGCATCAGCGAAGGACGAGACAGCCAATGAGACGACCAACGCCGCGTTCGAGAACGGTTCGCCTCGCCGACGCGCGATCCACGGGTAGTTGGAGTCGGGCGCATCACGGTGCCGGAACGCGCAGAACGCGATGACGAAATCGGACGTCGCGCCGGCGGTGGCGCCAATTCGGCGGCTGAGTCGCCTCGATCGGTTCCTACCGGTGTGGATTGGTTCGGCGATGTTGGTCGGAATCGGTCTCGGCCGACTGATACCCACGCTCAATCGAGTGCTTAACCACGTGCAAGTGGCGGGAACCAGTCTGCCGATCGCGATCGGACTACTGGTGATGATGTACCCGGTTCTCGCCAAGGTCCGCTACGGCGAGATGGGACTCGTCGCCGCCGATCGACGTCTGCTCGTCTCGTCGCTGATCTTGAACTGGTTGGTCGGTCCACTCGTCATGTTCGCGCTGGCCTGGATCTTCCTGGGTGACCTGCCCGCCTATCGCACGGGTTTGATCCTGATCGGTCTGGCGCGTTGTATCGCGATGGTGCTCATCTGGAACGACCTCGCCTGTGGTGACGCGACGGCGGCGGCCGTGCTGGTTGCCGTGAACTCCGTCTTCCAGATCATCGCCTACGCCGGTCTCGGCTATTTCTACCTCGAGGTGCTGCCGCACTGGCTGGGCCTTTCGGGTGCGACCGTCGACGTGTCGATGTGGATGATCGCGCGAAGTGTCCTCATCTTTCTCGGTGTCCCGCTCGTGGCGGGTTACGCCACGCGTCGGATCGGCGAGCGCACCCGGGGTCGCACGTGGTACGAAGGGACGTTCCTGCCCCGGATCGGGCCGCTCGCCCTCTACGGTCTGCTCTTTACCGTGGTGGTGCTCTTCGCGTTCCAGGGCAATACGATCACCCACCGGCCCTTCGACGTCGTTCGAATCGCGGCACCGTTGCTCGTCTACTTCGTGATCATGTGGAGCGGGTCCTTCGCGCTGGGCGTAGCGCTACGACTGCCATACGCGCGAACCGCCACGCTCGCCTTCACCGCCGCGGGTAATAACTTCGAACTCGCGATCGCGGTGGCTATCGGCACCTTTGGGGTGAGTTCGGGCCAGGCGATGGCGGGCGTGGTCGGACCGCTCATCGAGGTCCCCGCGTTGATCGCCCTGGTGTACCTGGCCCAGTGGGCGAGACGTCGGTTCTACGCGAACGAGGAGACCATCTGATGCCCGAGACACCCCCCGACGCGGTGACGTCCCCGAACCCCGTGGTGCTCTACGCGTGCGTGCACAACGCGGGCCGGTCAGTCGCGGCCAAACGTCTGACCGAGTGGTACGCGAAAGGATCGGTCACGGTGCTGTCGGCCGGATCAGAGCCCGGGCGGGCCGTGAACCCAATGGTCGCGGCGGTCCTCGCCGACCGCGGGATCGACACCGGCGCCGAGACGCCGACCCTCTTGACCAGTGAACTCGTGGCCGACGCCGACGTCGTGGTGACGATGGGCTGTGGCGAGACCTGCCCGGTGTTCCCCGGGCGGCGCTACCTCGACTGGGAAGTCGATGATCCGGCGGACCAGTCACGCGAGGTCGTCGAGCGGATCGTTGACGACATCGACGCGCGGGTTCGGAACCTGCTCGCGGACCTCGGCGTCATCGCTCCCGAGCGGAGCGATTGACCCTCGAGACAGGGGCGAATCAACGCCGAGGTCCGCCGGTGGCGAGACAGCAGTGCTTGTACTTGCGGCCGCTGCCGCAGGGGCACGGGTCGTTGCGGCCCGCGAGCTGAAACGAGCGCGCCCGTCGGGCGTCGTCGGCGGCGAGCTCGCCCATGATGCTCGAGGGTCGCGCGCCGGCGAGCACGAGTTCGCCCATGCGCTCGAGGTTTTCGCGCGCGTGACCGAAGAAGCGTCGATAGCCCTCGCAGAGGTAGTTGAGTCCGGGCTCGGTGTCCTCAGTGACGATGAATCGGTCCTTTGGGCAGCCGCCGCGACAGAACTGCAGGACGGGACAGCGTTGACACGTAGTCGGCAGCGCGTCGCGCTTAGCCCGGCCGAAGGCCACCTGGGCCGGCGAGCCCACGAGGTCGATCAGCTCGTCGGTGCGAACCGACCCGAGACGGTGGTCGGCGTCGACGAAGTGGTCACAGGCGTACACGCTGCCGTCGTGTTCGACCGCGAGAACGGTGCCACAGGTCTCCGCGGACACGCACAGGCTGCCGTGTCCGTGGGAGGTGACGAACAGACCCTCGAGGAATCCCTGGACGACGAGACGGTTGATATCGTGGCGGACCCACTCGTCAAAGATCGCGATGAGAAAGTCCCCGAAGGCGGCCGGGTCGACGGATTGGGGGGTGACCGCCCCGTCGGAGTCTCGGGCGACGACCGGGATGAATTGGATCCACGAGGCGCCGGTGTCGCGCAGGTACCGGTAGACCTCGAGGGGTGTGGCGGCCGTCGCGGCATTCACGGTGCACAGGATGTCGGGTTCGACGCCACGCGCACGCAGACGCGCGAGTGCCTCGAGCACCCGGTGGTGGGTCGCTCGCCCGCGCCGGTCGTGTCGCAGCGCGTCGTGGGTCACGGGACCTCCGTCGAGGCTGAGTCCAACCGCGATGTGGTGCGTCGCGATGAAGTCGGCCCAGTTGTCGTCGAGCAGCGTGCCGTTGGTCTGGAAACTGTTAAGCCAGGTCCAGCCCGTGGGCGCGAGTTCCGCCTGGATCGCGAAGGCTCGTTCGTAGAACGCACGACCGGCGAGCAGTGGTTCGCCACCGTGCCAGACCACGTGCACCGGTGGCGCACTCGATCCGGCGATCGCGCTCGTGAGATAGGCCCGCAGGACATCGTCGGACATCCGGTAACGCTCGTCGTGATCGAAGAGCTCGGTCTTGTCGAGGTAGTAGCAGTACTCGCAGTCGAGATTGCAGATGGGGCCGACGGGCTTGACGATCGTGACCGCGGTCGTCGCTCGGGCGTCCTCCGGCGGGGCTGGCTCCATGGGGGTAGTTTCGCACGGCCGGCGCGTGGCGCGGACGCTCGCGCTGGGCCGGGTAGGGTCGGTGGCGACGACGAAGGAGGGTCCGCACCATGCCCGACAACCACGGACATCCCCGACCGCATATCTCCCACGCGACTCACGTTGAGTCGTGGCTGCTGGACATGGATGGGGTTCTGGTGCGAGAGGAGCACCCGATCGACGGTGCGACGGACTTCCTCCAGCGACTTCGCGACCGCGGGACGCCGTTCTTGGTGTTGACGAATAACTCGATGTACACCCGCCGCGACCTCAGCGCCCGGCTGCGATGGAACGGCCTGGACGTGCCCGAGGACCATATCTGGACCTCGGCCCTGGCGACGGCCGTGTTCCTCGACGCCCAGCGCCCCCGGGGCACCGCATTCGTGATCGGTGAAGTCGGCCTGACGACGGCGCTGCACGACATCGGCTACACCCAGTCGGAGAACGAGCCGGACTACGTCGTCGTGGGCGAGACCCGCAGTTACAGCTTCGACCGCATTACGCGCGCGGTGCGTCTGGTCGGCGAAGGCGCCCGCTTCATCGCGACCAACCCGGACCCCACGGGTCCGAGCCTCGAGGGACCCCTGCCGGCGACCGGCGCGGTGACGGCGCTGATCAGCAAGGCGACCGGACGTCAGCCGTACTTCGTCGGCAAGCCGAACCCGTTGATGATCCGCTCGGCACTGCGCGAGCTCAACGCGCACTCCGAGACGACCGCGATGGTGGGCGACCGGATGGATACCGACGTGGTAGCCGGCCTCGAGGCCGGTCTGCACACGGTGCTCGTGCTGTCGGGCGTGTCCAGTGCCGAGTCCGCCAATCAGTACCCCTACAAGCCGTCACGAGTCGTCGGCTCCGTCGCGGAGTTGGCCGCCGAGCTCACGTCGAGTTAACCGGGGGTGACGACCCCCGTCTGGTACGCGAGCACCACCAGTTGGGTACGGTCGCGCGCGTCGAATTTCGCGAGAATGCGACTGACGTGGGACTTGACGGTCGCCACGCTCATGTGAAGTTCCTCGGCGATCTCGGCGTTGGACGACCCATGGGCGATCGCGATCAAGACGTCGTGTTCTCGGCTCGTTAGTCGATCGACGAGCGACGTCGGGGCACGTACGGCGGGTCGACTGGCGAATTCTGCGATGAGCCGGCGGGTCACGCTCGGCGCGAGGAGGGCGTCGCCGGCCGCGATCACGCGGATAGCGTTGAGCAGCTCCTCGGGCGGTGTGTCTTTCAGTAGGAAGCCGCTCGCACCGGCGCGCAGCGCCTCGAAGACGTACTCGTCGAGGTCGAACGTGGTGAGCATCAAAATGTGGGTCCGACGTCGTGACGGACTGCTGGTGATGAGTCGGGTCGCCTCGATGCCATTCATCGTCGGCATGCGTACGTCCATGACCACGACGTTGGGGTTGGTCTGGGCGACGACGGAGACCGCCTCGGCGCCGTTGTGGGCCACGCCGACGACCTCGAGGTCTGGCGCCGAGTTCACGAGCACCTCGAAACCGGCGCGCACGAGGGCCTGATCGTCGACGATGACGACGCGGATGGTCATGACTCGCCGAGCGTTCGCAGGACGGCGTGGACTTCGAAGCCACCGTCGGGGCGCGGTGCCGCGTCGAGGGAGCCGCCGAAGGCGAGTGCTCGTTCGCGCATCCCGATCAGCCCGTGGGTCGTCCCGCTCACCGTGGGCGCGTGGATCCGCGCGCCGGCCTCGTTCACCACGGTGACGCTCACGTCGCCGTGCGCGAATCGAATCTGGATCCGCGTGTCCGCGCCGTCGGCGTGTTTGACGACATTGGTGAGGGCCTCCTGGACGATTCGATAGATGGACAGTTCGAGGCCGAGCGGGAGGCTGGACGGCGTGCCGTCGACACCCAGCGTGACCGACACCCCCGTGGCGCGCACGCGATCGATCAGCTCCTCGAGGTCCGAGAGATTCGGCGTGGGCGCGTGAGCGGGGGCGCCAGCGCCCGTGTTCGTTCGCCGCAGCACCGTGATGACTCGGCGCAGTTCGTCCAGGGACTGGCGACTCGTCTGTTCGACGGTGGCCAGGGCTTGTCGCGCCTCATCGGGCTGCTGGTCCATCACGTGGCGGCCGACGCCGGCCTGGATCGCGATCACGCTGAGGCTGTGCGCGAGGATGTCGTGGAGTTCTCGGGCGATTTCCAGGCGCTCCTCGATGATCGCCCGATGGGCTTGGTCGATCTCTTGTCGTTGGCGCTCGACGTTCTGTTCGGCGATGGCTCGTCGAAAGACGCGACGTGTCCGGATGCTGTCGCCGATGAACCAGGTCGCGAGGGCGAGCAAGACGTTGAAGGTCACGTCGCCCTGGGCCCGGTGGAACGAAGCCGCGATGGCCAGCGCTACCAGGATTGCGCCCTCGACGACGATCAGCGTGGCGAGTGACTCGCGTCGTGAGCTGGTGGTCGCGACCGTGTAGAGCGGGAACGCGAGGAGAGGCGCCGGAGCCAAGGAGTGGCCGAGGACGGTGGTCGCGACCGTGGCGCTGCCCACGATGACCATGGCCGACATCGGCGAGACGCGTCGCCAGGCGATGGGGATGGCGGCGGCGAGGAACAGGGGCCCGACCGCCCAGCGGTTCGCGACGATCGAGTGGTCGTGACCGATGTGGGGGAGCAGGAAGAAGTGCACGACGAAGCCGATGGAGAAGAATCCCGCGACGACGATGTCAATGCCGACCCACTGGCGCGGAGAGATTCGCTCGAGCCAGGGCGCGCCGGCCACGTCAACGGCGCTCGTCGAGGGTGTCACGATTCGACGCTACCGACTCGGCGTCCCCGGCGCATCCATCTCGCGGTGCGGGCGTCTGCGTCGCAGGGATGAGGCCCCGGGGTCGAGCCGGCGCGCCTTCATCCTCTGGGATGAGCCAGGTATGGCCGCGCGACTAAGAGAACGACTCGAGGTCCGCGCGACACTGGATGGGACTCGGTGTGGCCCAACGAAGAGGAGCGAACGTGATTGACGTGCGTGGTGTAACGAAGCGTTACCAGGAAACGGTGGCGGTTGACGACCTGACCTTCGAAGTTCCCACCGGGGTGGTCACCGGATTCCTCGGTCCGAACGGTTCGGGCAAGTCAACGACGATGCGCATCATCACGGGTCTGGACCGCGCCGAACGTGGCGAAGCGGTGATCAACGGCACGGCCTACCGCGACCTCGCCCAACCGCTGCGCGAGGTCGGTGCGCTGCTGGAGGCCAAGGCGATCCACCCCGGGCGCACGGCCTTTAACCATCTCTGGTACCTCGCTCAGACGAACGACATACCGCGGCGGCGCGTTCACGAAGTCATCGAACTCGTCGGGCTCTCGCAGGTCGCGAGTCAGCGCGTCGGCAAATTCTCGCTGGGCATGGGTCAACGACTGGGCATCGCCGCGGCCTTGCTCGGTGACCCGGGCACGCTGTTGTTCGACGAACCGATAAACGGGCTCGATCCCGAAGGCATCCTGTGGGTGCGCAATCTCCTGAAGGGGTTGGCCAACGAGGGTCGCACGGTCTTTGTCTCGAGCCACCTGATGAGTGAGATGGCCCTCACCGCCGATCACCTCGTCGTGATCGGGCGCGGGCGGCTGATCTCCACCGGCTCGGTGAGCGACTTCATCACGACCAACGCCGGTCAATACGTGCGCGTGCGCACGCCGCGGGTCGACGAGCTCGAAGGGCTTTTACGGGTCCAGGGCGCCCAGGTGACGCGCGACGCTGATGGCTCGCTCGCGGTGAGCAATCTGTCGGCGGAACAGATCGGCGTCACGTGCGGCAACGCCGGGATATTCCTCTACGAGCTCTCGCCCCAGATGGCCTCGCTCGAAGAGGCCTTCATGGAGATGACTCGCGAGAGCGTCGACTATCACGGACACGGACTCGACGAAGACGAGACCGCGTCACCACTCACGGAAAGTAGGCAGTCATGACCACCAGCATCCCCACCGTCTGGTCGCCGCCAGAAATGGCGCACCCCCGCCAACGCGCCGCAAGTCTGGTGCGCGCCGAATGGACCAAGATGCGAACGGTCCGTTCGACGATGTGGACCCTGGTCGCGATGGCGATCGTCACCGTGGGCATCGCGGCCATTGCGGGTTCGACCGTCGCGAGCCGCTGGAACACGTTCTCGGTGATCCAGCGACTGAGCTTCGATCC
>JAJXTB010000115.1 GCA_021784205.1 Actinomycetes bacterium | reverse complement strand
CGTTGCTGCAGTGGGGATTTGACTCCCTGGAACTCAATCGGGTCCAGGCTGAGACCGATACGCGCAACGTCGCCTCGGCGCGCGTACTGGAGAAGCTGGGCTTCGTGCGCGAAGGGACGCTTCGCGAAGACTGTGTCGTGAACGGCGAGGTCTCGGACTCGTGGGTCTTCGGGTTGATCAGGCGAGAATGGCGGGGATCACCGGTGCCTTCCCGCACGGCCTGATTTGCTGTTTGCTACTGCGACATGCGGCGAATTACCGTCGCCGGAACTCCGGCTACGAGCGTGGCCGCTGGGACATCATGTGTCACGACGGCACCGGCGGCGACGACGGCGCCCGCGCCGATGTTGACCCCGGGCAAGATCGTTGCGCCGGCACCGATCCAGACATTTGAGCCGATCGTGATTGGCTCGGCGGTGATGTAGTCGCGTCGTTGACTCGGCTCAACGGGATGTCCGGCGGTGACCAGATTGACTTTGTGGGCGATCATCACGTCGTCGGCGATGTCGATAGGGGCGTGACCCGTGAACGCGCACTGGGATCCAATGAAGACTCCTCGACCGACGGTGATGTTCAGGCCGTAGTCCGAGTAGAAGGGGGGAATAAGGATGAAATGGTCGCCGACCGCCGTACCGATGAGTTCCTCGAAGGCCTGCTGAATTGACGCTGACTCGTCCAACGTGAAGGAACTCAGTATTGACGAGAGTCGGGTTGCGACTTTAACGCGCTCGAAGAGCGCACGCGACTCCGAGGACTTGGTCATGATCCACTGGCTGTTGTCCACCGATGTCCTCCTCGCGTGTCGCCCGAATGCACGCTGAGTTTACGAGAGCCATGATCGACGAAGGCAGCGAGGTGAAGACGGGGGTGATGACAACGGATGCGTTCGCTGGCGGGCGCGACCGAAACCGGGCCGGCGAACGTGACCACGCGCACACTTGCGAGGGGACCGCCACCTGTTGAGTACCAGTTCGTTGCGCGAGTGTCGAGCGCGAAGGGGCTAGTCCCGCCATCCGAGCGCGCGAGCGGCTGGGTTCGGGCCCCACGTCGACGACGCCCAATGGTGATCAGGCCGAAACGTCAATTCCATTTCGCCGAATACACCATCGCCAGAGCTCGTCGCCGTCGACCTCGCTCGAACGGCGAGGGCGTGTCCAGGGAAGGTAGTACTCACCGCGGGGACGTCGGTCCAGCCAAATGCCCGAGGTGGTCCCCACCTCGCCCGCCGCGCCGCTGGCCAACCAGATGGCGGTGTCGGCGCCGTCGTCGACGCGGCGAAGCAGTGGCCCCAGCCGATGAAACGTGGGCAGCGAGACGGCGAGACCCGGCGTGTCCGTCCAACCGGGGTGCATCACGTAACTGCGCACACCCTCGTGGGCCCATCGTCGCGACCATTCGTGTGCGAGAAGAACCTGTGCCCGCTTGGCCCGAGCGTACGCCTTCACCCCGTCATAGCCGTCGGGCCCCATCTCGAGACGCGCGAGTTCGAATCGTTCCGTGTACATGCCGCCCGACGCCACGGTCACGATCGTCGACTCAACGACCCCGCACAGCAGGGGCGCGAGCCGCCAGGTCAGTCGGAACGGGGCCAACACGTGGGTGGCCACCGTCATCTCGACGCCGTCTCTGGTGGTGACGTAGTCATGCCCGAGCGCTCCGGCGCTGTGGATGATCCCGTGTAGGCCGGCTCGATCCTCTCCAATGCGCTCGGCGAGTTCGTCGACACGGGCGAAGTCGGTCAGATCGAGCGCCGCCGTACGCACCGCGGTGCCGCCCGCGCGGATTCGCTCCGCCAGTTCCTCGAGGCGACCCTCGTCGCGACCGGTGATCCAGAGGTCAGCGCCCGCACGTGACAGGGCGAGCGCACTCGCCCGTCCGATCCCCGAGGACGCGCCCGTCACGAGAATTGTGCGCCCCTCCATCGATCCCACGGGACGCCAGTCCTGTGTGGCGCGCCGAAGGGTCACACCTACGCGGCTAAAACTCGCCACGATGGTGGCCTCGAGTGCGGCGTCGAGGAGTTCGGCCCCGATATGGCGGCCCTGTGACCAGGGGCGAGGCGTTTTCAGGATCACGTCCTTCAGTTTAGTGCTAAATTACACGTTCGCCGCCGGCGTCATTGACCGCGCTGGCTCTGACGACGGGACGTACTTCGCCATGCGCATCGCCATCATTGGCTCCGGCATTGCCGGACTGACCAGTGCCCACCTTCTCTCGCGGCACCACGACGTCACGGTCTTCGAGATCGACTCGCGCCCCGGCGGGCACGCGCACACCGTTGACGTGACGATCGCGGACGAGACGCACGCCGTCGATACCGGCTTCATCGTCTACAACGAACGCAACTATCCGGGCTTGACCCGCCTCTTCGCCCACCTCGGGGTCGCGACTTCACCCAGCGACATGAGTTTCTCGGTGAGCGATCCCCGACACGGTCTCGAGTGGCGATCGAGCACGCTCAACACGGTGTTCGCCCAGCGACGAAATCTCTTGCGTCGTGACTTTGTCACGATGCTTGCCGACATCGGCTCATTCAACCGTCAGGCCCGCAAACTGCTCACCGATGGGCGCATTTCGCACAGCCTGAGCCTGCGCGAGATGCTCGAGGCGGGGCCGTGGTCCGAGCGGCTGCGGGAGTGGTACTTGGCACCAATGGTCTCGGCGATCTGGTCGGCGCCGATGGTCGACGCCCTCGAGATCCCCGCTGCGACCTTCGCGCGATTCTTCGACAACCACGGGCTGCTCTCGCTGGGCGACAGGCCCCACTGGCGCACGGTCACGGGCGGATCTCGCGCCTACGTCGAGAAGATCGCCGCGCCACTCGGACGACGCCTGCGAGTGAACACGTCGGTCTCGAAGGTGACGCGTCGCCGCGACGGCGTCGAAGTCACGAGCGACGTCTTTGGACCCGAGACGTTCGACCATGTGGTCCTCGCCACCCACAGCGACCAGAGCCTGGCGTTGCTGAGCGACCCGAGCGAAGCCGAGCGCGAGATTCTCGGGGCGATTCGCTATCAGCCCAGCGCCGTCGTTCTGCACACCGACGAGACGCTCCTGCCGCGCTCGCGTCGCGCCTGGGCGAGCTGGAACTACCGCCTCGGATTCGACGACTCGGCCGCAACGGTCACCTATCACATGAATCAGCTTCAATCGATTCCCTCGCGCCACCAGATCCTGGTCAGTCTGAACCAGACTGATCGCATCGACGCGGAGCGAATCGTGGGCGAGTTCGACTACTCGCACCCCGTGCTGGACGCGGGCGCGATCGCCGCCCAGCGCAGGGTCGCCGAGATCGACGGTCGGCGCGGCACATGGTTTGCCGGTGCGTACTGGGGATACGGTTTTCACGAAGACGGACTCCAGAGCGCCCTGCGCGTGTGTCGCCACTTCGGAGTAGAACTGTGACGCAGATGAGAAGCGCCCTCTACGAAGGAGTGGTTCGTCACCGCCGGCTCGCTCCGGTTCGCCACGAGTTCACGTATCGGATCGTGCTGCCGCTGATCGACCTCGACGAGTTGGACGCCGTCTGCGCGCTGCACCCCTGGTGGGCGCGCGAGCGCATGCGTCCCGTCACCTACCGGCGTCGCGACTTCTTTGGGCCGGCGGAACTCGCTCTTGAGGAGGCAGTGCG
The DNA here is from genome assembly GCA_021784205.1 of Actinomycetes bacterium. Next base: position 4,109 of record JAJXTB010000115.1, on the reverse strand, counting down.
TGAGAAGGTCGCTCGCGAGTTCGGTCAGCGACCAGCGGGGCCCATCGCGATGCTCGCTCACCCGAGGATCTGGGGCTGGCAGTTCAACCCGATCTCCCTGTACTACTGCTACGACGAGTCGGGTGCGAGAGTCGAATCACTGCTCGCTCAGGTGACCAACACGCCCTGGCACGAGAGCCACGCCTACGTGCTGGGTGCGCCGGGAACCCACCGGGTGGATAAGGCGTTGCACGTCTCGCCGTTCATGGGCATGAACGCCCACTACGACTTTTCTTACGACGCCCCGACGAGCGACCTGCACCTCGCCGTGAACGCGATCGAGCAGGGCGAGCTCGTTCTCGAGACCTCACTGGATCTCACTCGTCGTGAGATCACCCGAGGAGACCTGGGCCGCGTGCTGTGGGACTACCCACTCATGACCGCACGAGTCTCCCTGGGCATCTACCACCAGGCGGCGAGACTACGGCGCTCGGGCGTGCCCTTCGTGGCCCACCCCGCCCGCGGGCGCGCCCAAGGGTTCCCGGAGAGTTCGGCGTCGTCAAAGGGCGCCCCTCGTGCCTGACGACGCCCCGTCGCTTTCGATCGACCGGTCGGACTCGCTGACAAGCCTCGTGGACGCCTCACCAACGAAGAACCACCGGGCGCGACGGCTCCTCTTCGCCCTCGCGCGACGTTCGCGCGGTGGACGGCTCATCGTGCGAGACGCGCACGGTACGGTCGAACTGGGCCGCGGAACACTGGTCGCCCACGTCGACGTCCACGACCCACGCGCCTACCAGGCTCTCCTTCGGCGCGGCTCGCTCGGCCTGGGCCTCGGCTACCTCGAAGGCTGGTGGGACTGCGACGACCTGGTCGCCCTGGTGCGAATCCTCGTGCGTGACCGCGGACGGCTTGGTCGCGTCCAGGATGATGCGGGTCGAGTGGTTAGCCGCCTCGTTGATCCCATTCGTCGCCGCCGGCGACGCCCACCGACCCAGGACCGTCGATTCGTTCAGGCACACTACGACATCGGCAACGAGTTCTTCTCACTGATGCTCGATCCAACGATGAGCTACTCGTGCGCCGTGTTCGACCATGTGGACGACACGCTCGAGAGTGCGTCGCTGGCCAAGTTCGATCGCATCTGTCGCAAACTCTCCCTCGGCGCGAACGATCACGTGCTCGAGATCGGTACTGGTTGGGGCGGCTTCGCGGTCTTCGCGGCGTCGCGCTACGGCTGTCGAGTGACCACGACCACCATCTCGGCCGAGCAGTACGACTACGCAACGCGCGTGGTGGCAGAGCGCGGACTCGCCGAGCGCGTCACCGTGTTGAATCAGGACTACCGCGAACTTCGCGGCACGTTCGACAAGCTTGTCTCGATCGAGATGATCGAGGCCGTCGACTGGCGCCACGTACCGGGGTTCTTTCGCGCCTGCTCGCGCCTGCTCGCGCCCGACGGTCTGATGGCGCTGCAGGCGATCACCATCGAGGACGCGAGCTACGAGCGGGCCAAGACGACCACCGACTTCATCAAGGCCTTCGTGTTCCCGGGCGGCTGCCTGCCGTCGATGACGTCACTGACCACGGCGAGTGCCCGCGCGCACCTGAGCGTGGTCGACGTCGAGGACATCGGCCGTCACTACGCCGAGACCTTGCGGCGATGGCGTCAGAACGTCGACGCGCACCGTGACGCGGTGCGTCTGCTCGGCTACGACGAGAGGTTCGAACGGCTTTGGTCGCTCTATCTCACCTACTGCGAGGCGGCCTTTCTGGAGCGCCACGTCAGTGACGTCCAGATCATCCTCGCTCGAGACGGGTGGCGACCGGTACTCGCCGCGCGCGCGTAATTCTCATCGGCGGTGCTGGGCGCGAAGACGCTCGACCAGTGCGACCACGTCACGCGCGTCGCGGCCCGTCCAGTGTTCGCTGCCTAGTCGGTGCGCGGCGAGTTCATCGTTCACCGCCGCCCCCCCGACGAGCACGATCGTGTCAGTGCGCTCGCGCAGACGCGCCACGGTGTCGGTCACGGCTGCCTCGTGGCCCGCGGTGGTGACGGCGATCAAGACGCACAGGGGTCGTTCGCGTTCGGCCGCGTCCGCGAAGGAGTCGGCGGGCGTGTCGCCCCCCAGCTCGATGACGTGGAATCCGGCGCCGCGCAACTGGTCGGCCACGATGGCCACCGGAATCTCGTGGCGCTCTCCGGCGACCGCGCCTACGAGCACGGTGCCGCGCTTGCGACCCGGTCGCGCGAAGCGAGGACCGAGGCGGGCGATGAGGCGCCGCGTCGTCGCACTCGCCAGGTGCTCGTCGGCCACGTCCAACTCCCCGCGCGACCAGCGACGCCCGACTTCTCGCATCGCGGGCGCCAGCAGGGTGAGGTGAACCTCCGCGGGTTCCGCCCCCGAGGCCAGGGCGTCCTCCACGACGCGCCACGCGCCGGCCTCGTCGCCCGCCACGAGCCGGTCGAGGAGATGCTCGGCGGAGGCCGTGCGCGCCGCGCCGCGGGGTTGGTCGACGCCCCGCCCGACGCGCACGGTGTCGAGGTCCCCGGTCCTCACCCGCCACGTGGCCCCGTCGTGCTCGGCCGCGAGTCGCCCGGTTCGCACGTATCGATAGACGGTCATGTAGTGCACGCCGAGGATCGCGGCGGCCTCCTGGAGACCTACCGTCCCGGTGGCACGCGCCGCATCCGTCACCTCGTGCCTCCGATCGTCGCGAGTCGGCCGGCGAATCACCGCGAGCCCTCGACCATTAATTTAGTGCTAACTATTGAGGAGTCTCCGTGCCCCACGTCGTCGTTCGCATCACCAGCCCGCGTCCACCCGCCGAAGTCCTCGCCGACATGGCGGACTTCAGCCACGCTCCCGAATGGGACCCGAGCGTCGTCTCCGCCACGCGACTCGACGCGGGTCCCCTGCGCGTGGCGAGTCGCTTCGACCTCGTGGTTCGATCCGCGCGACGCGTTACGCCCCTGCGCTACGAGGTGACCGAACTCGATGAGCAACACGCGATCTTGACGGCTCGCACAGCGACCCTCGAGTCCATCGACACCCTCAGCGTGGAGTCCCAGGGCCACGGCACGGTCTTCACCTACGACGCCCGACTCACGCTGCTAGGTATCTGGCGCGTCTTCAACCCGGTTCTCGCGGTGATGTTTCGCTCCCTCGCGTCAAGGGCCGAGGCCGGGATCCGGCACCGCTTGTCGTAGCACCCAGGCGCCACCTCGCAACCTCACCGTCGCGCATGCCACGCCCGTACGCCGTCGAGTACGTGGGCGAATTCACGAATCGGTGGTCGCTCGTCGAATGTCCGAGCGGGGCACGGCGGATTCTCTTGGCGCCCACCAGGGCGTCGAGCACCTAACGCCTGCACCGAGCTCGTGGTCGTTGTCGTACGTTCGCCAATGCTGAAGGTAGTAGGCGTCTTCAATTCGAGTCGACCGTACTAGCGTTCGGTATTTAAGACACAGCCCCGAGGAGCCGACGATGACGTGGTCGACGTTGCCGTGGAGTCCGGGCGTGTGAGGGGATAGTTCTCCAGGGGATCGCCTGTCGCCGACGTTCACCTCCATCGTGAACGTCACCCTCGATCGTGGCGGGGCGTCTCGCGCTCGGCGACCCCATGCGCGGGCCGGCGTCTGGACCCACAACAGGGCCGACGTTGTTCACGGGCTCACCGGTGCCGGCCCGAGGACTGTGTGTACCGGGTGCTGGCGATCGCCTACGCGGCCTCGAGTGCCAGCTCGTCTCCGAGCGGTGTGTCGAGGTCGGTGTCGCGTTCGCTCGATCGACCGACGAGACCCATGAGGACGATGGCGCTGGCGGCAAAGAGCGAACCGACTTCGAACACGACGTGCATCCCGTGCACCAGCACCGCGACCTGACGAGTCTGCGCCGCGCGGTCCGCGCTCGCCAGGAACTGGGCGTGGTTGGTCACCGAGGAGAAGACATTCACGAGTACTGCCAGACCGACGGCGGCTCCGAGTTGCTGGGAGACGTTGACCAGACCCGACGCCGCGCCGGCGTCGAGCGGGCTGACGCCCTCGAGCGAGAGGGTGGCCAGGGACACGAAGGAGAGTCCCGAGCCCATCGCGAGCACGAGGATCACCGACAGAATCGCCCCATAGT
>JAJXTB010000114.1:1858-7786 GCA_021784205.1 Actinomycetes bacterium | reverse complement strand
CGGGCGGCGGGTGGGCACCGGTGACGACGCTCCTGAGCGGTCACGGCGTCCTCGCGTCGGCGGTCTCGTGTGCCACGGCCTCGATGTGCGTCGCCGTCGGGGCCGAGGGAAGTGAGGGCGTCGAGTTGTCCCGCGCGCACGCGTGGTCGGCACCGATCGCGCTTGACCGCGGCGGTGGTCTCGCGGGCGTGTCGTGCTCGCCGGGCGGGACCTGCGAGGCGGTCGGCGCGAGTGCCTCACTCGGCTCGGGTGGCGTCAGCTACCGTCTGGCGAAGGGGATCTGGTCGACCGGGACCACTACCGCGGTCGCACTGGTTTCGGTGTCGTGTCCGGACGCGAACTTCTGCGCCGGGGTCGACGACGCGTCGCCGCACGGTCACGTGATCTTCTTTAACGGCACGTCCTGGTCGAGACCGGTAACCTTCGCCGCCTCGGCGGTGTCCGTGTCGTGTCCGACGACGAGGTTCTGCGCGGCCGTCTCCCAGTCCGGTGACGTGTTCTACGACCACGATGGAACGTGGTCGAAGGCGACGAGGATCGACCCGGCGGGAACGCTCGTGTCGATCTCGTGCGCGCGCCAAACGTTCTGCGTCGCCGTCGACGCGAACGGCGACGCGGTGCGCTACGCACGTGGCCAGTGGTCCAAACCGCACGACGTGGACGGCGGAACATCGTTGACCGGTGTCTCGTGCGCGAGCGCATCGTTCTGCGCCGCGGTGGACGCGGCCGGCGCCGTGGTGACCTTTGACGGGTACACCTGGAGTTCCCCGCGCACCATTCGTCGCGCCGTGCAGTTCACCTCGGTTTCGTGTCCGACGGCGACGTTCTGCGCCGCCGTCGGACAGAACGCTTCGATGACGGTGGCCTACGCGACGACCTACGGCGCTCGCCCGGCCGAGACGTCCAGATCCGTGGCTGGTAAGGAGGCACCGTGAGTACACATCGACGACGCATGGCCCTCGGCGCAATCGGTGTTGGCGCCGTGGTCGTCCTCGGACCACAGAATGGCGTCTTGAAACTACAGCCCCTGGGCGGCGGCACGAGCACGCCGACGAGCGCGTACGCGAGCGCGGGACTCGGACACCTCACCCTCGATTCGGCGGTGATCCTCAAGGGCGACGCGGCGTCATTTCTCGCGGGGTGGTCGGATCCCACGGTCGGCTGTCGCGCGGCGCGTCGGGTCGTCGTCGACGCGACCCTCTCGTACGCCCCGTCCGGGCCCGGATCGAGCACGAAGACGTTGCGGTTCACGCGGATCGGCGAGGTGGTGAACTGTGCGGAGGCGGGCCCGAACCTCGGTGTGACCGTGTCCGCGGCCGCTCACGGACTCGCCTGCGCGAACGGTCGGTGGCTGCCTGGCCGCTACACCCTGACCACGACCGGGATCGTCGCGACGAACGCGTCGCCCGGCGACGCGACGCTGCGGTCCGTCGCCGATCTCACCACCACCGACACGACGCCCTGCGCGTGACCCGGTGACGGGGTGGTGTTCGAGTCGCCACGCCGAGCGACACGCGCCGACGCCGCGGGGCTCGGCCCCGGGAATCACAACTACTCGAGCGGGCGTCCGATGAGCGCGCGACGCGAGTCGACCCCGAGTTTTTGGAACACGTGCCCGAGGTGGTGCTCGATGGTCTTGACCGAGAGGAACAAGACCGCGGCGATCTCGGCGTTACTGAGTCCCTGACCGGCCAGTCGCGCGATCTCGACCTCCCGGGGGGTGAGCTCGAGGGGGGAGGGTCGCGGGCGCGCCCGTCGACCCCCGGCCGCGGCGAGTTCACCCATCGCGACCCGCGCCACCCGAGGCGAGTGCGATGACTCGGCCAGTGCCACCGCCTCGTGCAGCACCATGCGCGCGGGCGATATCCGCCGGATCCGGCGCAGGTACGCACCGTAGGTGACGAGGGCCTCGGCGTGATGGATCGCCATGGAGGTCGAGGCGTGTTGGGCGATCGCGATCTCGAAGAGCTGTACCGCGCGTTCGTGATCTCCGCCCGCGCCGGCCAGTTGGGCCCGACCGGTGGTGGCGACTGCCCGGGGCCAGCGCAACGAGAAGCCCTCGGCCACCGTCTCCAGGTTGGCGATGACGGTCTCGGCGGCGTCGTAGTTGCCCGCACGAATATGGGCGTGGATCGCGACGGGTGCCCACGGCACGAACAACGGGTGGGTGATCCCCGAAGCGGCGGCGAGGGCACCGATGTCACTCGCCACCGTCGAAGCGTCGCGGGGGTGACCACCGTCGAGGAGACGCCGCACCGTGAGGTACTCGCTCCACAGGGTGGCGGTCGCGCTGTAGCCTCGATGATTCGCCGCGAGGACATAGGTCCGAAGGATGTCGAACTGGTCGTCGGCGACGTCGTGCAGGTCCAATTCGTAGCCCAGTGCGGCCAGGGCGATGTTCTGCCACGGTGCCATCTCGTAGTGGCTCATCGAGGTGGCGCGCTGCACGAGTTCGAGGGCTTCGCGCGACCGGCCCAGGCGGTGCAGGCTGTCGGCGTGGGATATCGCCATCGTCGCCAGGGAGAGTGGTGAGCCGGTGCGCAGGGCTCGCGCGTACTCACCGGTGAATATCCGCTCCGCGTCGTCGTAGCGCTCGAGCAGTTTGGACGCACCGTGCAAGAGGAAGGCGATCGCCCAGCGTGACGCGGGCTCGACCACGAAGTCGCGTCCGAGCCACGACTTCGTGGCCGAGTCGATGGTGGCGACCTCGGAGGCGTCAGAATCCATGACCCGGGCGTAGGCGTGGACGAGCTCGCAGGTCGGATACTCGTCCCCGTGTCGGGGCAGGCGCTGCATCGCGCGTCGGGTTGACTCGTCGATCCAGCGCATCGTGGACGTCGCGAGACAGGTCAAGGCACCGTAGAGGCCGACCCGGCCCTGGGCCTCGGGGTCCTCGATGGCCGCGGCTCGCTCGAAGAGTCGCTCCGCCTCGGCGGGCTCGTTGGCGACGAAGGCCGCCTGGGCGAGTAGGCAGAGGATGGTCGCGTGCACCGAGGGGGTGAGGGGCCGCTCGGCGAGCATCTCCTCGCAGAGGGCTCGCGCCTCGTCGGTGCGCGCGAGCGCCACGAGGATGCCGGCCAGGGCGAGACGCAGGTCGAGCGACGCACGCTCACCCGCGAGTTCCACCGCGTGACCCAGGTGCGTCGCCGCGGCCTCGAAGGCACCCTGGGCCGCCGCGCAGTGACCGGCCCGCGTCGTGACCTCAATGGCGAGCGGGTCGCCGACCAGGGCGCCCGCGTACGCGTGCTCGGCCGCTTCGGCGTCGGGCCGTCGTGCGTGGACGAGGAGTGCGAAGGCGCGCGCGTGCAGCCTCTCGACCGTCGACAGCGTGAGCGATCGAAGAAGACTCTCGGCGAACAAGGGGTGGACGAATCGCGACCAGCCCCCGGGCAGATCCTCGATGAGTCCCGCGCGCACGAGGTGGTCGTGCGCGCTCGTCGCGTTCGCCGACCCGACGTTGGCCAGTCGAGCCACCAGGGTCGGCCGGAATCGCACGCCGAAGATCGACGCCACCGTGGCGTACGACAGGGCCGTGTCCGACACGCCGGCGAATCGGGTGAGGTTGAAGTACGGCGTGGCGTCGTCGTCGATCTCGACGAAGTCGAACGACGAACCTGCGCGCAGTGCGTGGGCCGCGCAGGTGACGAGTAGTGGCGTCCCCGCGGTGCGTCGCCAGACGGCGTCGGCTTCAGACGCGGTCAGTTCACGCCCGAGTATCGCGCGGCCGAGCGTCTCGCACGCCAACTGACTGAGCGGCGTCAAACGAATCGCGCGGGTCTCGGGGAAACCAGCGAGGTCGTCAATCACTCGGTGCGCGCGGTCGGGCTCGGGCCGCAGTGCGCCGAGAATCGCCACCGGCACGTTGGCGATGCGGCGACAGACGTAGGCGAGCGTGTGCAACGTGTCGTCGTCCGACCAGTGCAGGTCGTCGAACACGACGAGCAGGGGGCCGTCGCGGCTCGCGTCCTCGAGCCAGCGCAACGTGCGGTAGGGCCGCGACGCGCGCGCCTCGGCGCGGTCGACGTTTCCGACGTCGGCTACTGCTTGGGGCCCCCCGATCATGGTTATCACCTGGTCGAACAGGCCGAACGGGATAGCCCACGCCATCGGGTCCGCGACCGCGTGACCGACACGAATACCTTCGCCGCGCGATCGACGAACGACGTGGTCGAGCAGGGCCGTTTTGCCGAGACCCGCCGGTGCCGTCACGAACGCGTAGTCCCCGTGACCGGACCTCAACTGGGCGAGCAATTCGTCCATCGCGGACTCGGCGACTTCACGCTCCAACAGCGGATAGGCAGAATCTCGTCCCACGCCAGCCCCCCACACCACTGACCCGCGATCGCGGCACCGCCAGGAAATAACGATCGTTGTTGGTGACTATACCGAGCCTGAGCCCCGCGTGTGAGAGGTGTGAAACCGTTCACGTGCCGAGCGTCGGCCACGCAACACCAGCTCCGATCACGCGACGGTGGCGAACCAACCGGCGTCAGCGTCGCGGTCGCGTCGTGATGACATCAGTCACCCCGATCGTTCGGACGCCGTGGTGGCCAGTCGCACGGCGTCTGAACGCGACGTGGGTACGACTTCGCCACCGGAGCGGCGCCACAGTTGCCGTATTCGACGCCCGTATCGAGGGTCAGTGGAGTTTGGCGACGCGTTGTGAAGTGGCGATCCACGGATCGAGCACGCCGGAAAAATATCTGCTACAACTACGTCAGTACGGTGCGTAACTGAACCGTGTGATTTCTAAAAGAGGGGGGCGTATGGCAATCGAATTAAAGAAAATCCAGGGGGTTGATCGGATCGTCGCGGTAACGGGGGTGCTCGCGTTCATATCAATGTTTCTTCCGTGGTACGGCGCGTCGGCGGGACCATTTAGTGCCTCGGTGAGCGGTATAGGTTCGGGCTGGGGTTGGCTCGGCGCATTGGCGATTATCGCGGCCGGCGTCTACGTGATCATGACCTCGAGTGGCCAAAGCATCAAAGTGGGTAATTTGGGACCTGCCGCCACCGTGGCGGGACTTTCGGTACTGGGAACCGTCATCGTCGTGCTTCGTTGGTTGACGATGCCGAGTGGTGGCGTTGGTGGCTTCAGTTACGGTCCACGCATCGGAATCTACGTGGCGCTCGTCGTGGGGATCGTGCAGTCGATCGTCTCGGTGAAGTTTTTCCGCCGTTCGGGTGAATCAACCCCGTGGGGACACTCGTCGTAGGCGAACCGCGCGCGGTGAATGCGCGACGCGACCGTGGGCCGATGGACACGTGGTTTCGGTCGCGGCGGTGGACTCGCGGGTCCTCGTGGGGTACACGGTGCCCGATCACGTCGTCGAGTGGATGATCGCGGCCCACCGCAGCTCGCCACGGTGAACCGCGGTGCCGTCGGTCGTCGCTGGCCGCTGGTGCCACGGCCTAGTGATGGGGGATTTCCCCGATGCGAGGGTGTCGCACGCTCCGTACGATGACCACGCCGCCGCTGGTCGTCGTCGGAGATGGTGATGCGTAGGGCGCCCGCGTGGTGCCCGCGTGAGCAGTTCGACAACGACCGGGCGCGGACCTGAAAGGGGCGACACCGATCATGCACAGTGACCTGGGTGGTAACCGAGTGGTGAGCGCGACGCTCGATCGACGCGTGAGTCGCGCGCGTCGTGGGGCGGTGCTGTGGAGTTCGATGATCGTGCTCGCGGCCCTGGTGGTCGGGGCATCGCCGGTCGCGGGTGCGCCAACGGGATGGGGTGGCCCCTACTCGGTCGTGCCGACGACCTCAGAGGGCACGACGATTGTCGGGGTGTCGTGTGCGGCCCCGACGTACTGCGTCGCCGTTGACGCGACCGGCAATACCTACACCTACGGTTCGTTCGGGTCAGCCCCGTTCCTACTCGCCAAGCACATTGACCCGCACGTCAACGGGAACGGCAACACGATGAC
>JAJXTB010000114.1:0-1758 GCA_021784205.1 Actinomycetes bacterium | reverse complement strand
CCCCGACGTACTGCGTCGCCGTTGACGCGACCGGCAATACCTACACCTACGGTTCGTTCGGGTCAGCCCCGTTCCTACTCGCCAAGCACATTGACCCGCACGTCAACGGGAACGGCAACACGATGACGGGGATCTCGTGTCCGATCACGACCTTCTGCGTGGCGATCGACAGTCAAGGGTACGCCCTCGTCTTCAACGGCGTGTCGTGGGGTGCGCCCACTCTGCTCGACGGCGACGGCCAGGGGTCGGTGCCGCTCCTGGGGGTTTCCTGTGCGAGCCCGTCCTTCTGCGTGGTCGTGGATGCGGCGACGAATGCCATCCTCTACCAATCGGGGACGTGGGCGAGTCCCCAGGATATCGATCCGCTGGCCCACGTAACCAGCGACCCACGGGTCTACGCGGTGTCGTGCTCGAGTGCCACCGACTGCTGGGCGGTCGACGGACAGGGCAACGCGATCATGTGGAACGGCACGTCGTGGGCCCCGCCGCAGTTCATCGATGACGGGTACGGTTCATCGAGCGGCAACGTGGAAGCCATCACTGGCGTCTCGTGTCCCACCCCAACGTTCTGTATGGCGACGGACAACATGGGCGAGGCGCTGTCCTTCAACGGGTTCACGTGGAGCTTTTCGCCGCCCGGTCAGATCAATTCCGACTTCGACAACCTCGGCGACGTCTCGTGCTCTAGTGCGAACTTCTGCGTCGCGGCGTCGCGTGGTCCAACGGCATCGCCGTTCGCGGGCGCGGCGATCGTCTATCAGAACGGGGCGTGGGCCGCGCCGCTGATGCTGAATCCCACGAAGTCGAACCTCGGTGACATCTACGCCGTGTCGTGCGTCCTTGACATGTGCGCAGCGGGGAGCGCCGACGGGGCGATGTTCATCTACCAGGTCCCGACGCCGACTATTCGGATTGTGACGGCTCGCAGCGCCGTGCGCGGCAGTCGGGTCTCGGTCGCGATCAGTTGCGCACTGGGACCGTGTCGCGGGACCGTTACCCTGGCCGGCGAGGTGAGGGTGGGATCGCGATCTCACCTCGCCGTTCTCGCGACCGGCCACTACGCACTGCCGCTCGTCGCGAGCGCTCCCTTCGCCATCGTCAACCTCGCCCTTACCGGTAACGGTTCACGTGCCTTCGCTCGAAGCACTCAGCGGTCGGTCACGGTGCGGGTAACCGCCACCGTGAGCGGGGGTTCGCCCGTCGCCGCGTCGCTCAACGTGATCGCGCCGCGCTAGTCGATCAACCGAGGCACTGGAGACACCACGTTCGAGTTCGTCGACCGCTCCGCGGATTGACCCGGCACAACCCGCTGTCGACACCTCGATAGACGGCGTTCCAGGGAATTTACGGCCACGACGTGCGCGAACGCGAGCGGTGCCGAACCGCGTCACACCGTAGAGGTGGCTCCGGGTCACGGCGAGGACGCGAGAGAAGACGCCGTTTCGCTTTCCGTGCCGTGACCACAACGACGACCACTTTCTCATAGACTGGCCCAATCGATTCCGTCATCGTCTTCGTCGCCAAGTACTTCCTCTTCCTTAGCGTGGCGGGGGTCGCCGTCTATTGGTTGCGCGCGTCACGCCCCGTCAAGTTCACCCTCGCCTGGCAGCTCATCCTCGGCGGACTCATCGCGCTCGGTCTCGCGCGCCTCGGGGGCCACTTCTACTACGACACGCGACCCTTCGTCCGTGACCACGTCAAGCCGCTCTTCGCCCACGCGCCCGACAACGGGTTCCCCTCGGACCACGCCCTGCTGAC